>JAJRXV010000075.1 GCA_024276115.1 Deltaproteobacteria bacterium | reverse complement strand
TCTCTTACGTATTTCAGAGAGGATACCTGCCTTTTCGCATTGCTTCTTAAATCTCTTCAGGGCGTTCTCGAAGGACTCTGTGTCCTTGACTCTTACGCCTGGCATATTATTAATTCGCCTCCCCTCTTCATCAGCATTTTTCTTAAAAAATTCTTTAAAAGATTTTCCTAATTTTAGTGCGTAATTGTATCAAAGAAAAACAATTTTGTCAAGCACTTAACTTAAAATAAATCAAACAACAAAAGAAAGCAACAATATGCCCCCCGCGAACCTTGAACCACAAACCTTTTCGCGTGTTCAAAGGGTACGTTTTTTTTCGTAGGGATTGCCATGAATTGCCATACACGTAAGCAGAAGAGGAAAACATTTTACCTAAGCTTTATTTTTTTATTACCGCTCACAGATTGTATACTTTTAGCAAATCAGCGCTTCAGGGGCAACATGCCCTTCAGTTATTAACCCGGCAATCAAATACATAGCTTTCACGCACCGTCATTCCCGAGCTAGCCACACTGTCATTCCCGAGGTCTTAATCGGGAACCCAGGACTAAACTCTGAGCAAAGCGAATAAACTTGCTTTAGTTTAATGGGATGTTTAGACCATGGATCCCCAATAGAAGCCTTTGGGGATGACATTTCAAATAACGCGCGGTAATAATTAATAAGTGCATACAAAAACCGTTAATATTGTGCTCATGACTACTTATTTTATTGCCGGGTTAATAATAACCTTACTTGACAAAGCATATACAGTTCGATACATTTAATAGTAGCATTTATCTTAAACTGGAGAGTTATGCACGAAATCATCGCAAATATATTTGAGCCGATCAGTCAGGTCTATATCTTTATTGGCTCAGGTCCAAAAGGGGATATGTGGAATATTTGCTCTACGCTGACTCTTTATCTCGCTCTTGTCATGCTTTCATTTTTATCTTACAAAAAAACCGGTGATAATTTCTTCAGTTTTATTGGATGGGGATTTAGCGCGTATGTTGTACAAAAAACAATTCTCTTTATAGCAGTTGCCTCGATGTTCATCTGGAAAATATTCACCCCGGATCAAGTGGAGCCATGGTTCCCGGCGATGGAACACTTTTTTGAGACGATCGCGGTCTTAATGCTCGCGTTCGCGGCGTGTTATATATCTTTGCTTTTTCGGGGTAAAAAAGTTAAGATAGACTCCTCCTTGTTCTTCCCATACAGAACTAAGGACACTGAGGTAAAGGTCATCAATTATCTTCTGCTAATCGGGATAGTTACCGGATTCATTGGTTACCTTTACGTCACTTTTCAGTGGAGTGATTTTTTTGCTACCGAACTAATGCGTACGCATGGCAAGACCACGACTTTTGGCAAGTTCTGGGCGGACATCATGGTTGAGAACATCCATTTTGCCATACTGGTCTCTACTGCCGCGTATATTGCCTTCAGGAACTACTCACTAGATAATGCGAACAATAAGCACAGCATTACTACGATGATAATTATAGCGTTTTTATTAAACGCGATCGGTCACGCGTTCCATATATATAACATGGCGCATGGTGAAATATATAACGATCTGACAGATTCTGTCAAAAGGGTCAACGAATTTATAGGTAATTTTTTCTTCTTTGGCGCTCTCTTTTACAGGTTATCTGACAGGCTTGAGCAGAAGAGGGTGAAGCTTGCTCAAACGCTTGATGAGGTACGCGAATTTACGAAGGCCTGTTATACCATCAGCGATGAAGCGACGAAAAGCAAGTACCTTGATTTTAACATAAGTTTACCCGAAATAAAATCAGATGATGAGTTAAAAAAACTACATAAAAGCATAAAAAACATGATCGACTCTATTCGCATGCGTGAGGACAGTCTGCAGGCGAACTCGCAGGAGTTGCAGGTAGTGAACGAAGAGCTGTCAATGACTTATGAGGAGCTCAGACACCTTTATAACAACCAGGAAAAGCATATCAATGAACTGAAATTAACCCAAAACGACCTTGTCGCGGAGAAGAACAAGGTTGATGCGATTCTCGCCTCTATCGGAGATGGCTTGAGTATTCAGGACACTGATTATAATATCATCTTCACTAATGATTTTTACAGAAACATGTTTGGTAGAGATATCGTTGGCAAGAAATGCTACCAGCTGTATGAAAAAAAGGATGCCGTATGTCAAGATTGCCCATTGAAAGCGTCCTTTGAGACCGGTGAGGTGGTAAGGAGTGTAAGAACCGGATTTGATAAAAACAAGAACGTTGTTCATGTCGATATAACCGCGTCACCGATCAGGGATGAAAACGGTGTAATAATCGGTGGGATCGAGCTGGCAAAAGATATCACCAAGCGGATAAAGCTTGAACGACAGCTCAAAGATAATATAGATGAGTTGAACAGCGCCAACAAGAAACTGACTAGGATGAATAAGATTAAAACAAATTTTATTGGTATGGCTTCCCACGAGCTGCGAACTCCTCTCACCATGATAAAAGGTTATTCAGAACTCTTGATGCTCGAAAGAAAAGACAAAATTGACAAAGTATCCTACGACATGGTGGAAAGCATCTACAAAAGCGCCGAAAACCTAAACAGCATAATATCAGACATGCTCGATGTCAGCAGAATAGATGAGAGAAAACTGCGCCTCCAGAGAACGAAAAGAAATATTTCAGAGGTGATTTCTCTGTCGCTTGCCGACTTGAACCACCACGCGACTGTTCGCGGTCACAAAATATCTATGCAGAAGCCTGAAGGGAAGGAGTCAAGAGAGTTCTACTTTGACTCAAACAGGCTCTACCAGGTATTGACAAACCTGATCGGCAACGCGATAAAGTATACCCCTGATGGCGGCGTCATCAATGTCACGTCCAACCTTATCAAAAAAGCTGAGCTAGAGAATGTAGTTCACCAAAAAGCGACATTAGAGAAGTTGCGAGAGTGGGACACAGACTGGCTGGAGATTGTGGTGCGTGATAACGGTATTGGTATCGATCCGAGTGAGCAACTACCGATATTTGACAGGTTCTACGAGATCGGTAACTTAAATGAGCACACCACAAGCAAAAGCGATTTTATGGGTGGCGGGGCAGGGCTTGGCCTGTCAATATGTAAGGGCATTGTCGAGGCGCATGGCGGTGCTCTTTGGGTAGAGAGCGAAGGGTATGACGAAAACGCGCGGAAAGGGAGCGAATTCCACTTACTGCTCCCCTTTCTCACTGAGCTCGACGCCAACATGCCGCAAAATGAGCTCCCGTTCATCGAAATAGATTTATAAGAGTTTATACTATTAACTTGGCGATAAAATATGTGGTATTATCGCCACGTGATTCCCGAGGTTACGCCACGTGATTCCCGAGGTTTTAATCGGGAACCCAGGACTAAAACATATTGAGCGAAAGCGAAAAAGCTTAAATTTAACAAGATGTTTTGAGCATGGATCCCCGATAGAGGCGCTCGGGGATGACGTTGTGGTGGCGCTCGGAAAACACAATGTATTTATCGCCGGGTTACTATATTAATATTAATTTTGTGAGGAGCAGATATGAAAATAATAGGTATTACTGGTACGTTTGGAGGCGGTAAGAGCAGTGCTGCGCGAATATTCGCTGGTCTCGGCGCGTACCTTATTGATCATGACAGTATAAACCATGAGCTTCTCGTAAAGGGTGAGAGCGGTCATAACGCGCTGGTCGAGGAGTATGGAGAGACTATCCTTACGCCTTACGGCGAGATCGACCGCATGAAAGTCGCGCGTATTGTCTTCAGCTCGAAGGAATCTGTAAAGAGAATCGAGGATATATTGCATCCGTTGATAATCAAGCGTGAGGAAGAGCTGGTCGAGAAGTACAAAGATGAAGGTAAGCATGACTATATCATCTTTGACACCCCGTTGCTCTTTGAGGCGGGGCGCGACAAGGTATGTGACTATACAGTTGTTGTCTTCGCTGACCAAGAAAAGCTCTACAAGAGGCTTAACAAAAAGCATGGTGTCGGGAGGGCGCACGCGCAAAGCCGTATATCGTCACAAATGAGCCAGGACGAAAAAGCCAAGCGAGCTGATTTTAAAATTGAAAATAACGGTACTATCGATGAGCTGAAAGAGAAAGTGCGTGGGCTGTTTGAAAAAATAAAGGCGGGTTGATAACAACCCGCCTTTAGTATACATCAAAACTATGAAGTCAATCTGACTATGGTAATTTACCTACGAGCATAAACGCGATAACCAAAGCGTAAATAACAAGTGACTCAATCAACGCGAGACCGACGATCATCGGCATAAACACTTTGTCAGCAGCGCCTGGGTTTCTAGCGATACCTTCAAGAGCAGCAGCGATAGCTTTCCCCTGTGCTAAGCCACCACCAGCTGCAGCAACCGCAATCGCGATACCTGCCGCGAGAGCGAACATACCCAGCATACCAGCTTCTCCAGCGCTTACCGCCTCTGCTGCTGCTTCTCCAGCGCTCGCGAAAGCTACGGCGCTAAAACATACTACAAAAATCATCATTAATAGTGCTACAATTTTTTTCTTGTTCATAAATTATTCTCCTCCTTTTAATTTTAATATATTTATTATTTTAATAACTCTAATAATTATTTTAATGCCCTTCTGAAACCGCACCCGCGATATATACGGTCGCCAACAGCACAAATACTAAGGTTTGGATCAATGAGACAAACAGACCAAGCACCATAACGCCTGACGGCACTAAGAGCGGCGCCAAGCTCAGAGCTATCGCGAAAACCATGTGGTCGCCAAAGATGTTACCATACAACCTGAGCGAGAGAGAAAGCGGGCGCGCCGCGTGACTGATAAGCTCGATCGGTAACATCAAAGGAGCGAGTAGCTTCATTGGCCCCAAAAACTGCTTTATATAGCCGAATCCATGTTTTTTCACTCCAATAACATGCGTCGCGAAAAATATAATAAGACCGCAAGCTGCTGTTGTGTTAAGGTTTTCAGTCGCCGGCAAAAATCCAGGCACCAGCCCTGACAGGTTAGATATCAAAATGAAAACACCGAGTGTTCCGATGAGCCAGACATATTTTCTGCCCTCACCATGCCCGATGGTCTCCTCTAAAAAGTTAACAAAAGCGCCGACCAGCAACTCACCGATGTTCTGAAGGCAGAGTTTGTCCGGGGGGACAAGGTCTGGACTCTTCTTCCTGAGTTTTCTCGCGGCCAAAAAGCCGAAGAGTATAACAACGACTAATGAAACTACGGTGTTAGCGAGAGCTTCAAAGTTGTGATGATTTTTGACGAATGGAAAAAGCGCCTCCATTTGGTGAACTATTCCAAGCTCTTTTACCCATAAAATACTTTCACTTGCCATACTGTAATCTCCTTACATGAGAGTTTTAATAAATTTTAAAAATTCAAAAATCAAGCGATTTTTTAATCACGACGTCAAGATTATAACAGGCTTCCAATCAAAAGTGAAGCGAATAAAACCGAGATCCCTATCAAAAAACCAAGAGCGTTCACATTGTAGTACAATATAGCTACAGTGACCGCGCCATAAAGGAACAAGGTCTTTGATACTATCCCAAAAATAAACAGGGCGCCGGGCGTCGCTCTTGTCTCGCCCTCATTCGGCTTGAACCCTTTTTCGATGATCCTGCTCAAGATAAATAAATTTGATATCACCAACAACCCGCCAACGATGATGCCAATGGTAAGCTCTATGTCCTTAAAAAAATGTGACGCGGCTACAGTAACCGCGAAAACAACGACATTCGTTTTCTTAAAAGAACTTAGATTGATCTTATGCTTCCCTTTTTATTTATCTTTTGCGCTGTCAACGTCATTGTCTTTCCCGTCAGGCTCTTTTAGGGACTTCCGGGTTTTTATGACTACGTTAACGACTGCTTTCAGAGCGGCGCCAAGTCCAAACAGCGTAAATAGTACGGTAAATGTGTTCCCCGAGTCAAAATTAGTGCCAAACCATCTATTGATATATACTTCCGCGTGCTGGTCTAGTTTTAGCCCTACGTAGAAGCCTATCGCGACACTAATACCCATCTCCAGACCAATCGTACTAGCGGATATAAGTTTAAAATACTCTTTGTCAAACTTTGGCATTTGCTATTCAACTTTCGGGCAACAAACTAACAGAAATTAAAAAAAGTGTCAACACAAAAAAACATATATCTTGCTTATTTTTATACTGTTACTGTAGAATGGCGTTTGTTTTCAACCGAAGGGGAGGTTAAAAGAGGCGGGCAACACTCAGAAGAAGACGAATTTTAACGTTGCCGCGCCTCAAACCACGACAGCCATTTTGACTTATCCCTGCCAAAATCCTCACCGGTCATCTCCTTTAACGCGTCAATGGCAGAAGCCTTGGCAAAAACAAAATCATCATCAAGTATTTGAATAAGTGGAGCGACAGCGCGCTCATCTTTGATTTTGGTGAGGGCAATCACCGCGCCAAGGCGAACACCCGGATTATCACTCTTTAACGCCTCTATAAAACTTGGGACATGCTTCTTCGCATGATCACTCATATACCAAAACTCGTCAATCTGATTGAGTATCCAGCGTATATTTTTTTGGAACGCCCAGTCACCTTCTGTCAAAACAGCGATCAGCCCGTCAACCGACTGCGGTCCGATCCTGCTAAGAGCGCGGGAAGCGTTTTGGCGAACATCTATGTTTTTATCCTTCAGCGCCGCGATCAATTTTGGTACCGCCCGTCGCGCCTTTTCACTCCTGATCCAGTAGAGATCTATCTTCACAAGCGAGCGTCCGGCATAATCTGATATCAGCCAATTTTCATCCACCAACGCGTCAATCAATAAATCGACCGCGGGCTCACCAAGAATAACAAAAGCTTCCATCGCCTTATCCCGCACCATCACATCCTCGTCGGTGAATTTTCGCAGTAAAAACGGAACCGCCTTAACCGCGGACTCGCGGGACAGCCAGCTCGGATCCAACTTGGCGAGAAGGTTTTCTGAGTTAAGCGAGACTCCACGGTTTTTATCCGTAAGCGATGCTATTAGCGGTTCTACGGCGACCTCACCGACACTCATTATCGCATTGACCGCGTTTTTGCGGATGGTGAAATCTCTGGCGCCCATTAATGGGATCAGCGAATTTAACGCCGGTTCCCCTATCTTAGCGATGTTAATGACGGCGTACTCCTGAATCGCCTGGTTTTTGTCGCCCAAAAGCGTTGTAAGAGCCGCGATAGATTCAGGCTCGTCATGCTCCCCAAGTATCTTTATCGCCTTGATCCTGACGATGGTGTCATCGCTGTCAAGGTCAGCGAGAGCGGTTTCAAGAGTACCGGCGACCGAATCTTCACTGTTTTGCGTTTTCTTCTGATTCTCTCTTCTTTTACAGGAAAAAATCGACGCTAACAAAAGTATCAAAGTCCACGACAACAAAAGCGTCAGTATAAACATCAGAACTTTATTTGATCTCAAGACAGTTCCCCTTTTTCTCATTGCTTCTCTTTGCGCGCGGCCTTACCGGTATTGATTTCATCGATCACCCTTATATCTTCTTTTCTGTCTTCCTCGACAAAGCTCAAGTAGTCATTTTTCTTCAGTTTCTCTATCACTTTTTTGTCCATCTGTGACTTGATAAGCTTCTGACGTTGCTCCTCTAACTCTTCTTCTGCTTTAGCGACATTCTTCTGTTGAGCGACCATATCGTTTTTTAGAGATGTCAAAAATGTATAATACATTTTTATCTCTTTCATATCGGCGCCAGCGACCTTTTTCTCCCCTAGCTCTGACTGGGTCGCGTCATACTTATTCTCGAGTTTTTTCAGCGCCTGCCGCTCGGTGTCACACTTTCTCAAAAAAATCGCGAACTCCTTCGCTTCCTGCTTTTCGAGTATCTCCCGGTGGCGAAGCACCGAAGCGAATCTGAACTTGAACTTTGGACTCATGGCGTTTATGTACCCTTATAAAACCACCTGTTTTTGACGGTGGCAATGTGTAAGCTTTCCATACTAACTCTTCGCCGCTTTCGCGAAAAGCCTGTGAAGCTTCTGCTCAGTGGTCAAAAAATCCTCTTTATCATTGATACCCTGAATCAAAAACGACCTGATCCCCTCGTGGTACTCGACCGACTCATCTATACGCGGGTTACTCCCCTTGACATAAGCGCCGATATTTATTAGATCTTCAGCTTCTTGGTATGTAGCGAGCAGTTGCTTCAATTTTTTCGAGCTCTCGAGATGATTATCAGAGACAACATCTATCATTACTCTGCTGGCGCTGTAAAGAACGTCCACCGCGGGGTAATGCCCCTGCGCCGCGAGTTTCCGCGAGAGGAATATATGCCCATCGACAATCGACCTGACAGCGTCTGAGATCGGGTCATTAATATCGTCCGCCTCAATAAGAACAGTGTAGAGTCCAGTTACGCTACCTTTCTCAGAATACCCCGCGCGCTCAACGAGTTTTGGTAGCGCCGCGAACACCGATGGCGTATAGCCCTTCGTCGTCGGTGGCTCACCGATCGCGAGTCCCACCTCTCTTAGCGCCATCGCGTATCGGGTGAGCGAATCCATCAGCAGGAGAACGTCCTTCCCCTGGTCGCGGAAGTACTCCGCGATAGTTGCCGCCGCGAGCGTACCGCGCGCTTTAAGCAGTGGTGACGCTTCTGAGGTCACAGCTATTACGACTGAGCGCTTCAACCCTTCGTCCTGCAGGTCGCGCTCAATAAACTCGCGCAGTTCACGACCCCTCTCACCTATCAGCGCGATGACATTGACGTCCGCCGAAGTGTTCCGCGCGATCATCCCCATCATAACGCTCTTACCGACGCCGCTACCGGCGAATATCCCCATCCGCTGACCTTTGCCGCAGGTGTTGATACCGTCGATAGCTTTTATTCCGGTGGTGAGCGGCTCGATTATCCGCTTCCGCTTCATGTGGTCGATTTCACTACCGTAAAGCGGGTACTCAACATTGCATTTGATCGGTCCTTTGCCGTCGATAGGGCGGCTCCTGCCGTCGATTATGCGACCGAGCAGCGCCTCCCCCACCTGCACGACAGATGTCTGGTTTGTGGAGACGACCTCGCACCCCGGGGCTATCCCACGCAGTTCGCCAAGCGGCATCAAGAGGACTTTACTGTCTTTAAAGCCGACAACCTCCGCCGGTATAACCTCACCGGTCTTACGCCCCTTCTCCACGAGGTGGATGTGGCATATTTCCCCGATCGAAGAGGCAGGCCCCATCGACTCGATGACAAGCCCGATGATCTGTGTGACCTTGCCGTTTTGCTTTACTGTAATTGCTTCTTTAACCGGGTTCAAAAACTTGGTAAGGTCGATTTTTTTTGGTGTGGCTGACATTTATTTACTTTCGAGTGTTTTTTGAATAATATCGAGCTGTTTATCAATGCGGGCATCTACTTCAGACGATACCGTCTCGATAAAGCAACCGCCTCTTTGGATACTTTCGTCTTCTATCAGAGTGAAATTCTTTATACCATCGATATCCCGCGTCATTTCAGCTTTCGCTTTCTTCATGATATCTACGTCGGCCGGATTTAACCTTACGGTGAGTTTTTCACGGTCTATCAGGTCTTTGATGGCGTTTTTCGCTACCCGTACGACTATCGCGTCATCTACTGTCAGCTTTTCGATTATTACCTTATTGACAATAGCGGTGACGAGTTGCAGAACCTGCGCCTCTGATTCT
>JAJRXV010000074.1 GCA_024276115.1 Deltaproteobacteria bacterium | reverse complement strand
TCAAGAATTACGGTACCGGAGCTATCCTGCTGACGGCGACTATGCCGCTCGACGAGATCATCATCATTCCCGATGAGGAAGTCGGTAAGATGCCGATCCGCGAGAAGCTCAAAGCCGAGTCGATTGACTTAAAAACCCGCTTCAAGAGCGGCTGGCTGGTATGGTCGGAAATCGGTCAGGGAATCACGCGCCCGAACATTCTCGCAAAAATCAAGCTTGGCGTTTAGGGAGGTATGATTGCCTTTTAGGATGTGGCTGAACCACCAGTCATTTCCCATTTTGGGGAATATATTTATCCTTTTTTCCCTTGACCTTTAGGTGGTAAAGGTGGTGGTGGAGTTGTAGGTCGTTTATTAATACCACCTTTTTTTACTACTCCTTCTCTTATTATTTTTTGTCCTTTTGGTAAGGGTATATTCTTGCTGTTTTTATCAGACATTTTGCTCTCCTTTTTTCTTTTTAGAAGTATTGCCTTCCTCTTCCCATTTAAATTCTTCGCTTACAGAAAGACTTCTATTTTCTATAGAAATGTTATGTCGATCTCTAGATATATAAAGAGCACCCACTTGATAGAGAGGGTCTCCTGTTAAATTATCGAAAACAGAGACGTCCCTCAGAAAAAGCTCTGCTTTTTTTGAGGTATCAGAAAAGGCTTGAACCCAACCTTCAAAACAAAGATTGTTATTATGGTCTCTAACTGTAACCCAATTAGTATCTTCTAGATTTAGAACAAAACCCCAAACATCTAAGTCTCCGAACTTATTTGTAAGTTTTAAATATCTTGCTACTCTATTGAACCACTTATAAGTATCAGCTATTGTAAAAAAAATAGCAATTATACAACCTGACAGTGTAGCATAAAGTATAGTTGATATTTTTATATCAGCAGATTGGCTAAAAATACTTCCTAGTGTATTATTCATTGCTTCATTATTTAAAACAGGATTGAATTCAATGCCAGAAAAGAGGCTGTAAGATAAATATGCCAAAATACCAAAAGTAAATGATCTAATGAGAAAAGTAAATGGGGTTCGTGGATTGTGAATAGTGAATTTATCTATAATAAACGAACATATTATACCTGGGAAAAAAAGCAACAAAAGCTTAAATGTAAATTCAGTTATATTCATTTTGTATGCCCTTGTAAATATGTACTATGTTTATGTTGCCTATTTATACAATATATTCTGTTTTGAGTCAACTAAATTAGTCTAAACTATCTTATAAATCAGCGCTTCCGTTACCAGCAAGAAAAAGCTTGTTCCGCTCTACGGTTCAGATGATGAGACCTACAGCGATATTGCGGCGATCCCTGTCGAGCTGAACGAGACTCCACCGGTAGAGCTTTCGGGTAAGATCGACGCGCTCGCTTATCTGCTTATGGATGCGGATATAAAGTGTGAGGACAGGCTCAAGGTCGGTGATGTGGTTTACAAGGTTCAGACAATCGATGAGGAGCGATTCTTCGGGATCGTCACTCACAAGTCGTTGCAGCTGGTGAAGCTCCATGGGCGTTAAACGAACTGGTGACTGGAACAAGGCGAAAGCGAAGCTAAACAGTTCGTTCGGGGCGAAGATCGCGCTGGCGCTAAAGAAGGCGACCATCAAGGGCATGATGCCCAATCAAAAGTAAAACGCGCGCTCTTTCTCGTTCGGGAAGGCTTTGCAGAAAACCCCGAAAGGGGGCGCGGGATCCGTAATCAGGCGCCCGGTGGCAAG
>JAJRXV010000073.1 GCA_024276115.1 Deltaproteobacteria bacterium | reverse complement strand
CGTCAGGGGCGCGCGCTTTTTATCACCACGCCCGAGGGGACGAACTGGGTGTACCGGCTCCACCAGATGAGTCAGCGGGGTAAACATAGAGATTGGGAGTCGTATACATTCCCGACCGAAAATAATCCGCACGTAAAGCGCGAGGAGCTTGAGGAGGCGAGGCGGACGCT
This sequence comes from Deltaproteobacteria bacterium, assembly GCA_024276115.1. Classification (GTDB taxonomy): domain Bacteria; phylum Desulfobacterota; class JAJRXV01; order JAJRXV01; family JAJRXV01; genus JAJRXV01. The sequence continues at coordinate 17,936 of JAJRXV010000073.1, read as the reverse complement.
TGCGCCCGAGGTGTTCAACCAGGAGTACGCTGTTGATTTCTTTAGCTTTGCCGGTAAGGTGTACAAGGATTTTCTCCGGGATAAACATGTTGTTGAGGTAGAAATCAAAAAGGCTAGTGGCGTAGGCTTTAAGGGGCAATAGCATTTATTTATATTTTCAAAAAGTCGTATTGGTCGAGATATTAACCTGGCAATCAAATGGAATGACTTTCAGGTTCGTTCTTTCCTCCCCTCTCTTACAGACTGTGTCGCAATTCAACATACGGATAAAAAAACTAATTGCGACACGACCTCAACGTGAAACGCAAACGTACCAGGCTGTATGAAGGGCATGTTGCCCAATGCGATTTAGGGGGATTTCCCCCTAAATCGCATTGGGCGCCCCCCCCTTTTTTACGGGTACTTACAGCGACGACTTTTTCGAAAAAATGGGAAATCTGCTATTTGGCAACAGTCCCATGAATTGTTCTTGGGTATTTATAATGTTAATATTTGTTGACATGTTATTAATATACATATATAATTTACAAATGCTAAAGGATGAAGTCAGCGATAAAGGCGGTTTAGTAAATGGATTTTAAAAAAGACATAGATACTATATGTAATCTTGCGAGCCTTTTTGGCTACATCCTTGCAATCGTGACATTTATATTTGCTGTTTATCAGGAAGATATAAATGAAGCAGTGAAAATAACTATTTACTCTTTAGTATTGTTGAATGCCGCAAACTATTTAGGTACCATTTATATTGTTAGACGTTACGATAATGTTCGAAAAGACTATAACGACTTAGATAAAGAGAAGAGAAACTTGGGTCATGAGAATGCAAATTTAAATCAAAAAATATCAAATTTGCATGAGGTTATTCAAAACAATAAAGATGTTGAATATAGTATGAAATCAGATATTTCTAAGATAATACATAATTTTTGCCATGAATATCGTAAACGCATATACCAGGTTCAGGGCGGAGAAGATAATCTGGATAAAAGAAAAAGTTCAATCGAAAAGTTTTTCTTTTATCTTGTTGAAAATATTAAGGAGCTGTTTGATATATTAACGAAAGATAAATGCTCTGTATGTATTAAATTGATTATCCCAGGTTCATCAGATAATGATTTTTTAGTCAGAACTTATCAGCGTGACAGTGTCTCGTATCGTGAAAGATCTAAGATAGACGCGTCAATACCAGAATACCATCACTTTGAAAATTATGCTTTTAAAGTAATAATGGATGGTAAATCTCCAGACGTCTATTTTATTCAAAATGACCTTGCGAATTACAAGCCATATTTTAACGCAAATGAAAACTTCGAAAAATACTATAATGCTTGCATGGTAGTTCCTATAAGAATTATAACTAAATTGCTTGACGATGGAAGATATAAGTCTGTTGTTTTAGGTTTTATATGTGTAGATAACTTAAAGGGAGGATTCGATGAAGAAATATCATTAAACCTTCTAGCCTCTTTTTCAGATCTTTGTTTTAATTTGTTTAATGCCTATTTTGAGATGCAAGAGGAAACGGAGGCTAACACTCTTAAGTAATTTTAAGTAATTTTTTTTCTTGTACAAAACATTTTTTTAATGTATAGTACGTCTTGTTTATTTATTTATTTAGTAAGGGGAGTTTTATGAAAGATCCTAAAATTGGAGTGATAGTAATTAAGGATTCTCGTATAAAGAAGCATGGTAATTCACAAATAAAACATATTCACAATGAACGCACTCAAGAAAAGCAAGTCCGTTTTTCAGATCAAAAATCTCATAAAATGTTTATCGATGCACTCTTCGCTGGTCGGGAAACATACTAGCCCGTCATAGAATTATGGAGATTAATCTTGCCCCATCCAGCGATAGTCGCATAGGTTGCCGCTGAACAACGTGAACTGTAATAATTACCCTCGCCGACCGTCAGGGTAGCGCGCTCTTTATCACCACGCCCGAGGTGTTCAACCAGGAGTACGCTGTTGATTTCTTTAGCTTTGCCGGTAAGGTGTACAAGGATTTTCTCCGGGATAAACATGTTAAGAAAATATGTATAGCGTAGTGTACGACCTCTGGGACACTAAAGAATATGCTTGAGTACTTCTTTTACGCAGTCGCTTTTGATAACAATATCGCTCACCTCACGCAACCGCTCGGACTTGCAGTTAAACGCTATCGAAAATCCCGCTACGGCCGCGGCGTGGATATCGTTATCACTATCCCCGATGAAAGCGATCTCATCTAGAGTGCAGCCATGTTTTTTCGCCATATCGATCACGCCGGTGGCTTTATGCTCCATGTCATACGGTGTGGCGCGCGCGTGCGTTATCGCACCAGCCGCGTCAAAAAAATACCGGTTGATGAACACATCATCGAACAGCTCTTCGTAGTTCGGTATCACTGTTTTTAGCGCCAGCTCGATACTGCCAGAGATGATGACGAGTTTTTTTTCGGCGGCTTTGATTGTTTGGATCGTCTCCAACGCGTTATCGATGAGCTTGAGCTCCCCGAACACCTCGATAAGCGACCCCTTAGTCGCGCCAGCCTCATTGAGCAGTCGGACATCTTCTGCCACCCACTCTTCGTAGGTGATCCGATGGTTCATGAAGTCTATCACCGGCTTCTTGCGCGCCTCGGCAGAGACCCCGAAGTAATCCCAGAGATGAGAGTAGATGTACTGTATACCGGTTATCAGGGTACCGTCGAGATCAAATATTATGACTTTGTAATTGTTGCTCATGTTGCCAGCCCTCCTATTTTTCCGTTGGTCGCTACCCCGCGATATCAACAACTTACAAAGATGCTTTTTTGAGAAATATGTAAATTGTTCTGTTTGGCAACAGTCCCCATAATACATGAGCCGCGGTGGTTAATCAACAGGTATTTTTCTCTGGAGTTTCTCTTTGAAGCCCGCGCGGAAAGTCAGTTGTAAAAATAATAATAATGTGCGATAATGCGATATGAAGCGCACTTGGATATTCTACGCACTAATCCTGACAATCGTCATCTTTTGTTATTTCAACTCCGTGAAAAACGAATTTGTCTGGGACGACCACACGATCATCGTGCGGAACGAAACTATCAAAGATATCAGCAACGTAAAGGCTATCCTGCTGTCTGAGGATACGACTGAGGATATGGAGCATACCGGTTTTTACCGGCCGCTTGTCTACTTCTCGTACGCTGTCGATTATTACCTCTGGGGGGATAATGCCTCGGGGTTCAGGCTCATCAACATCTTCTTCCATTTTTTGAGCGCGCTTATTGTATTTCTGCTCGGTAGGGAGTTGTTCAACAATCCCAAAATCGCGTTTGCCGCCGCGGCTATTTTTGCCGCCCACCCGATACATGTCGAGTCGGTGAGTTTTATCTCGGCGCGCGGCAGTGAGATGTGCGGTTTTTACTACCTGCTCGCGCTACTTTTTTTCATAAAAGCGAGGCGTAGCGGTAAACTCTGCTATATGCTCATCTCGTCGGTGTCGTTCTTCATCGCGTTTTTGGCGAAGGAGTTCACGATCACCCTTTTCATCATAATGCTCGGGTATGACATAGCGTATAAGCGCGAGCTGAAAGAGAAGCCCGGCTACAAAGCCGCCGCTCTCACATACATCCCTTACGCGTTCTTCACCGGGCTGTATCTATTCGCCCGAAGCATAGCCACCAGCGGCACGGGGTCGGTCGGTTCACTCGCGGGCAGTATATTTGACAGCGGTATCCTCCTGCGCGTTATCGACTCCGCGCGGATAATGCTCAGGTACTTCTGGCTGATGTTGTCCCCGAACGGGCTGACAGTCGATTACCATTTTGAGAAAACCGTATCACTACTATCAATAAACACGCTGATCGCTGTGCTGTTTTTCGTCGCCGCGCTCTACCTGCTCAACCATGCGCGGAAGTTTAACCGCGCGCTCTTTCTCTCGGGGCTGATATTTTTGTCACCGCTTCTGCTCGTTTGCGGCATACTCCCGATAAAGGGCGACGCGGCGCTGGCTGATCGGTGGGCATACATTTCCACCGCGGGTTTCGCGTTGATCGTGGCGTATTCGTTCAGCGCGCTGGTGGAGAGATTAAGCCGGCGCCGGCGGGGCGTACTGCTTCGGGAGGTTGTTACAGGGCTGTTGTTCTTTTTGATCGGGTTTTATAGTTTGATGACGATCGCGCGCAATGGAGTATTTAGAGATGAGCTTTCTCTCTGGCGTGACACGACAAAGAAGAACCCGGCGAGCTATAAGGCGCATATAAACTATGGTTTCGCGCTTTATAAATCAGGGCTGACCTACAGCGCTTATGACGAGTATATACGCGCGCTTGTGATAAAGCCTGACTCTGTGAAGGCGCAATATAATATCGCGGTGTTTCACCACAACAAGATGGAGTTCAACCGCGCGATAGAGAAGTATGAGGCTATCGTCGATCAGGGGTATATTTTCCCGGACCTTCTGATAAACCTCGCGGAGTGTTATTATGGCGCCGGTAATAGTGTCGAGGCTTTGATCTACTACAAGCAGGCGTTGAAGCTGGCGCCGGACTCGAAAGAAGCGCTCAAAAAAGTCGCGCGTATATATGGCAAGATGGGCAATAATGATATGTCGCGTGAGTATAATGCGCTCTACGAAAACCTAAAGAAATCAGAGGATGTTGATGAAAAATATTAAACTTAATATAATAGTAATACTTATTCTGGCGGTCGTCGCGGCGGTCGCGTACTCAAGCTCTATCAACTCATCGTTTCATTTTGATGACGTGAACAATATAGCGGATAACGCTGACGTAAAGATCACCGACCTGTCGTACGGCTCTCTAAAAAAAGCCGCGCTGACAAACGTCGCCGGACTGCGGCCGGTCTCGTACCTCTCCTTCGCGCTTAATTATTATTTTGGTGGATTGAATACGACACCATACCACGTTGTGAACGTTATAATACATGTCGTCAACGCGTTTTTGATATATTTGATTATCCTAGCTCTTTTTTCTACTGCCGGACTCGATGAGGCTCAGGAGAAGCGGCTCAAGGTGTCGGCGTTCTTCACCGCGCTGATATGGCTCGCCCACCCGCTGAATTCGCAATCGGTCATATACATCGTCCAGCGGATGGTGTTGTTGATGTCGATGTTTTTCCTGCTCGCTTTTTTGTCGTACACAAAGTGGAGGCGTGACAAGCGGGTCGGCTACCTGATAATGACAGGTGTGTTCTTCGCTCTCTCTTTACTCTCAAAGCAAAACGCGGCGGTGTTCCCGGCTGTCATCATTCTTTATGAGCTGGTGTTCATCCGGAAAGGGAGCCTGAAAAACATCACCCGCGGCGAAAAGATTTTTGCCGGTGTCATTACTATGCTTGTTGCGCTTACATTTTTTCTCTTCAGGGGCGAACTCGTAGACTCAATACTCGAAGGTTACAAAGTCAGTGGTTTCAGTATGTATGAAAGGGTGCTCACTCAGTTCAGAGTACTTGTCGATTATATCGTCACACTCATTTTACCCTTGACGTCACGGCTTTGCGTAACGCACAGCGTTGTGAAGTCTACGTCGCTACTCACCCCGATAACAACGTTTTTGTCGCTTATAGTACTGCTCGCCATGCTCTTCGCGGCTATATCGAGGATGAAAAAATCCCCATACCTTTCATTCGCGATCTTATGGTTTTTTATATTGCTCAGCGTTGAGTCCACTATCATTCCTCTTATGATGAAGTTTGACCACCGGATGTATATGCCGTCAATATTCCTGATCGGGGTGGCGGTAGATTTTGTTGTCCGACAGTACTACACAAAAAGCGGATACGCGGTAATAATCGCTCTTTGCGTGATTTCATTGACCTTCAGCGCGATAACTTATAAGCGAGGCTTTGTCTGGCAGAGTGAGTCTTCGCTCTGGAAGGATGTTGTCGCGAAGTACCCGAACGAAGAAAATGGGCTGTATCAGTTGGATTTATCGTTAAAACTCGCGAGAATCCACCGTAAATTAAAGCAGTACGCGCTTGCCGAGCAAAAATACAGGCAGGCCCTGATTGATAATGCTGAAAATGGAAAAGAATACAATAAGATTCTCGAAGAGTTGGGGACGCTTTATGTTGAGGGTGGTCGGTACAATGACGCTGATAAGGTTTATTCGCAACTGTTGGCGCGGGCTCCGGGTTCTGGGCGGTTACATTATAATTACGCGCGGTTGTTAGGTTTTGTAAAAAAATATGGCGCCGCGCTAAAAGAGTATGACCTGGCGACGCAAAACGGCTTTAAAGAGCCGCAAGTGTTGGTGGAGGCGATAAAATTACATCTATTGACCGGTAACTTCCGCGCCGCCAAAGAGAGTTACCGCAATGGGATAACTCATGTTAATGACTCATGTATCAGTGATTTTATCGATGGGATGCTGGCAGAGCATAAAGGCTCCCCGGACGCGAAGAAACATTACTCTGATTATCTCTCGTGTCAGCGGGAACAGACGCGGAACTCCCCATATACAAGTGAGGCGTCAGAGCGGTTGAAGCGGTTGTAGCTCTGCTGCTTCTGCACAACCCTTGCCCTGTGCACGGGGTTTAAAACATTTCCCCTCCCTCGATGGGAAGTCTAAGCTTACGGGGATTAAGGGGAGGGTGCAAACTACAATAAACCTCGTTACCTCCACCACCATCAAACCACCCGAATCGTATTCGAAAAAATCCACGGGCGGAGCTTGAAGTACTTCTTGAGCCGCGCCTCTACTCTGTACACCCCTTTTTCCGTGACACTGAAATCGAGCGAATCGCCGTGATGTCGCGATAGTTCTTCTCCATCTTTGATGATCTTTATTTCGGCGGGTGTTGGTGTCGAGACGCTGAACCTCACGTCAGAGTCGCCTTTTTTGACTGTGTCGCCCATTATGTAGCGCTCCTGGGCGTGTTCGGCAGAAAAAGTAAAACCGGTAGCGTCCTTAAAATAATCGTAGGAGACGTAGCTGTGACCGCGGCGCAGAGCCTCGATCACGTCATGTTTGAAATCGCTCTCGGTATCGACCGGCGCGTCGGTGATGACGTGCGTCCTAACGGTGCGGAAGGCGAAGCTGCTCTTGAACACAGTGAAGCTGAGGCCGTAGAGTTTGTACTTATACGCGTGCTGATCGAGTTCGCCAATGACTGTGCAGCTACGCTCCTTCGTCAGCTCGTCCCAACGCGCGAGGGTTTCTGGCTCGGGGCCGGACGGCACCAGCGCGGGGAAGAAGAGCCCGAAGAGCCCGCGCGGAATACTACTCGCGAACGCCTGGCAATCGGTCTGCAAATCCCAGAGGCTGAAACCGGTGTGGTCGGTGATATCAAAGTTGTTGCAGCGGTACGACGGCACCCCGAACGCTTTTGAGCCTTTATGGTCGGGGTGGGCGATAAAAGTGAGGAGCCGCCGTTCATTCGCGAAGTCGATCATCTCCTGACAGACGCCTTCTTCGATCAGCTCATCGCTTGGCAGTTCGTCGAGGTCCACCAGCAGCAGGTGCCCTGAGGTGTTGTCGTCCTCGACGTGCTTCGCGCTTATGTTTTCGTACCGGACGAACTTACAGCCCGGGGTTATCTCGGCGCCGGCGATCACCTGCACACCGTTTATGTTTTTGTCGCGCTTGTTCTGTTTGACCCCGAGCGAATTATGGTCGGTGAAGATGATGAAATCGAGGTTTGCCTTCGCGGCGTTTTTGACCATCGAGTCGAGCGGTTCTGTCGCGTCAGGAGAGTAGTCGCTACAGTGGTTGTGGATCACCCCGGCGAGGTCATTCTTCATTATGCCGCTCATAGCCAGAGTTCTTCTGATATCTCGCCCATCGCGTCGAGGGAGAGTAAGGTGAAGTCGTCGAGCGGCAGCCCGATCTTTTCGCAGAGGTTTATGTTCTTGATATTATCGTTTAGCAGTTTGTACGCTTTTACCCGTTGTAGTAGTTCAGACATAGTTTCTCCTCATTTACCAATTTACCATTTTTTGTGGCAGTCTTTACACGCTTCCTTCCCGGGTTTATGGAAAAGGTTGATCTCGTTAGATCCGTGGTGCGCGTGACAGCCCGAGCAGGCGAACATGTCGCCCTCTTTCGGGTATTTTTTGTCTATGATAACGTTCTTGTCGTTGCTCTAGTACATAAGCGGGTGATGTGATTCGTTCAGCTCGTGGCACATTTCGCAGAGGGCGTTACCGGTTTTCTTCAAGTGTTTTTCATTGGTAGCGACGTGCGGCTCGTGGCATTTTGAGCATTCCCCCTTCGCCACTGGGTCATGCGCTACTTCAAAGTCACTTGTTGTTGAGGGGTGGCATTTCGCGCAAAGTTTTTTCTCGCTACCTTCTTTCAATATTTTGTTGACGTTAGAGGCGTGAGGTGAGTGGCACAATGTGCATTTCCCCTCTCCATAAGGAGCGTGAACGTGTAGCTCCCCGGCATCTTCGGTATCATTTATGAGGTCGGTGTGGCAGGAAAAACAGAGCTTGCTCGTTTCATCTTTGAGCAGGCTGTCATAAGTCGAGCCGTGGCTTTTGTGACATTCGAGGCAGAGACCTTAGCTGGCTGGCTGGTGAACGGCGGCCTTCTTAGCGGTCAGGTAGTCATGGCACTTCAGGCAGAGTTTGCCTTTCGGTTTTAGCAGAAGTTTGTCATTTACAGACGCGTGAGGAGAGTGGCAGTAAATACATTCCCCCTTCTTAACAAGCCCGTGTAGTGATTTGTACGGTTTTTTCTCTGCTGTCTGCTCAACTGAGTCATGGCACTGGTAGCAGAGTTCAGAGCCGTTTTTCGTCAGTGTCAGCTCGCCCTCTTCACCTTCATCATGGCATACATAACACTTCTTTTCCTTAAACGGCTTGTGTTGGTTCGGTAGCAGCAGGTTTTCCCCGGCGGAGTAGTGCGTGCTGTGACATTTTGAGCATAGCTTGATCCCGATATCAAAACCACCATGAGATATAGCTAATTTTTTCTTGTCATAGTGGCATTTGAAGCAGAGACCTTTAAGTTTATCGACTTTTTCGAGTTTATGCGCGTTATGGCACGCGCCACATCCTTTTTCAGTTTTTATCGCGCTGTGAGCGAACTTGCCGTTATAGATTTCGGTGTGGCAATCTTTGCAAATCTCAACATTATCCTTAATCAACAAGGAATCATAATCGGCTGAGTGAGGCTTGTGGCAGGCATAGCAACTATCCTCTAACAGCATATCTTTCGTGTACTCTTTATTTCTATGGCACTTTGTGCAGATCTCATGCAGCGGCGCATTGTTCAAAAAGCCCTTCTTCTCACTGAAGTGAATATCGTGGCAGAGGTAGCAGAGCCCGTTCTTCACCGGCATGTGAATCGATTCCTTCACCTTGATCTTTTCGCTGGTCAAAATCGTCTCATGGCACTGGTAGCAGATAAACTTCAAAGAAGTCTTGAAGAGGTACTTATGGTTTGACGCGTGCGGATCATGGCACATAGTGCACGCGAACGCCATTTGCGGCAGGTGCACTTTGTCATTTCTATCGAGCGCTTTCCTGATCTTTGAGTGACACCCGAGGCAGAGATCTTTTACCTGACTCTTTTTCAACAGGTACTTGTTTTCTGATGAGTGCGGGGTGTGGCAGAACAAGCACTTTCTGTTCGCGACAGTCTTGTGCATGTACTTATATATTATCCGCTTTTTTCTCTTGACTATCTTACCGCTCTTTTTTCTTCTCCTGACCGTTATGGTCCTCATATCCATCGGGTGGCACCTGTCGCACGCCTGCCCTATGCCGTCGAGCAGTTTGAAGCCTCTTTCATCGGAGAAGTGACAATCAGAACACCCTTCGAAAATCACCTGATGATAGTTGATCTTTTTGTACGATGAGGGTGGCGTAAGAGTTTCGTCAGCGTAAAAGACTCTCCTGTTATACTTACCGATGATTATCTGATTTTCACCGGGGTAGAGTTCGATATCAAGGCTGAATACTCTTTCGTCTATATCGACAGTCTCTGAAAACTCCTCAACAGCGCCATCGACTTTCCCTTTCAGCGTGATGGTTATGCTCTCGGTGTCGCCAGCTGTTTCTGTGCCTGTTACAATAATACTGCCGCTCTCAGATATGGAGTAGTTCACCGGGGAGATAATTTTAAGTTCAGAGAAAGCGATAGAAGGTATTGCTAGGATAAACAGGACAATAATAAAATAATATACGCGGTTCAAGATCATTCCCTTTTTTATTAACATTTATGCTAAGTCGCAGTCGAACGAGTAACAAGGCGACAAGGCGGAGGCGACGCGGACGTACATTGGACGTACGTTAAGGAGCTGACAACGAAGTCAACGCGGTTACTCTTTTGAGTGCGACTTTGTATTGGGTACAGATCACCACTTGTCATGGCATCTGTTACATGTATCATTTTTTGAATCATAAAACAAGTGGAGATACCCCGTTTTTTTTAATATTATTAACCCGGGAATAAAATGGGCAACATGCCCATAAAATCGATAATTTTGCTATTTGGCAACACTCCCAAAATGCGTAGTGTTTTTCGAGTGTCTCCACACCGTCATCCCCGAGCGCGTGAGACTAGTCTCCTATCGGGGAACTAGGCTCAAAACATCCTGTTAAACTTAAGTTTTTTCGCTTTCGCTCAATCTGTTTTAGTCCTAGGTTCCCGATTAAAACCTCGGGAATGCCGTGGCGAGAATGCCACATGTTTTATCGACGGGTTAATAATGTTTTTGCGGACTCCTCTCTCTTAGAGAAAAAAAGAGTTGACAAAAAGGTGTTTTAATATTACTTTTATGCCTTAAAAAAATATGACGGTATGTTTGTCGTGTTTATTTCGTATTTATCATACATAAAAAAGCAGTTCTGTTTGTAACAAGCATTTACATTAGGAGGAAGTAAAATTGAGGAAGACAGAATTAGAGAGATTAAAGAAGATGCTTATAGAGATGAGGCTGAGTATTGTGATGGGTGAGAAGACCCATTCGATCGATGAGAATTCTCTTGAGTCAATGGAGATGCCCGATGAGGGCGATAAGGCGTGCTCAGAGACCAACCAGAAGCTGGCGTACAGGATAATCGAGCGCGACAGGAAGCTCTTAAAGAAGATAGAGAAGACGCTATTGAAGTTTGATGAAGGCACTTATGGCATCTGTGAGAAGTGTGAAGAGGATATCGGTGTCAAGCGTTTGAAGGTACGTCCGGTGACCTCGCTTTGCATTGACTGCAAAGAAGATGAAGAGCGTATGGAGAAGCGGTACCATGATGTTGAGGAGGAGTAGATAAAAAATATAAACCTTGACTTTTTATTCAGCGGAATATAGTTTGTTGGGTGTTTATGGGGGTTAAATCCGTCTGTTTTGTCTGGTGGTTATGAAACATAATTAATAAGTAAGCTGGGGTTAAACATTAATCCAATAACAGTAAAAAAAATTAAGGGGGGAAATTATGTTTAGAAGAATATTGAATCTATCTTTAGTAGCGTTTGCGGTATCATTGTTATTTGCAGTAGCGTCTTTCGCGTTTGGCCCACACGATAACGAGTGTGTCGAGTGTCACAGCATCCACGCGGCGGAAGGTGCGAAGATCATTGGTGTTAAGCCACTGACTAACGTCAAAAACCCAGCCACAGGCAAGAGCTTGACCGGAAATTCCACACTTTGCCTCGGTTGTCACAATGACGACGAAGGTATCATCCCGATTGATCTTAAGAAGACGCACCCAGTTGGCATGAAGCCTAACAAAGTTAAGGTGCCTAAAGCAAATATAGCGGCTGACGGTACATTAGTGTGCGGTAGCTGTCACGATCCGCATCCAGCGAACCCTAACTACAAGTACTTAATCATCGCGACAAAGGGTGGTAGAGATATGGGAGACTTCTGTCAGGTATGTCACCCTGAGAAGCGGGCGAAAGCAGTTAAGCCGACGAAGAAACCAAAGAAGAAGTAGTAAGAAGCCTGATAAAAGCTTTTTTAAAGATAGGGGTGGAAATGCAGTTTCCGCCCCTTTTTTTTCGCATGAAATATAGTAGCGAGGTGTATATAAGGTTACAGTTTGTTTATATAAAACGTAAGTTGCTTCATTTTCCTATAATAATGTTTTATTTTTCTTGACATAATATTTCTTGCTATGCTATATTACTTTTCTAGTTTTTTGGGTAGTCCTGTTGTTATGGGGCGTTTGGCAATATAAATCATATCGAATACAATACATTACTTTTTTTTGGAGGACACGCATGGCTGACGAAAAGAAAGAAAGTCAACTAGAACAGTTACAGTCGGATCTTCAAGTAGTAAAAGATTTCATTCCCAGAGTAAAAGATTTCATCGCAAAAAACAAAAAAAGACTTATTATTATAGGTTCCTTCCTCATTGTATTTGGGGCGGTGGCTACCTATGAGATGATTCACCTCTCATCAGAGCCGTGGTTTTGCAACTGGTTCTGTCACGAGATGACACCTGAGGTTGACGCATGGAAGAAGTCGTTCCACGCGAGTCTTGACCCACCGGTTAAGTGTGTTGAGTGTCACTATGGTCCTGGAGTATGGGGGGTCGTAATAGCTAAATACAATGCGCAGTACCAGTTGTTGCATCACGCGACAGGGTCGTACGCGAACCATCCGTTGTCCAAGATGGCTAAGCATAATAAGGAGCTAGAGGAGGAGGGGCTACCACCAATTGAGCTCGCGCCTCAGAACATCCACCAGAAAGGTGAGAAGGTTTATTACATGAAGGCTCATGGGTACGCTCTTCAGGTTATTAACGATAACTGTAAGCGATGCCACCAGAATTACGCTGACATTGTCAGATCAAAAGGTCGCTCAGTAAGGATGGACCACAAGGGTCACTTGGGCAGAGGTTTTGAGTGTACAGATTGCCATATTGAGATTGTCCACGGCACCGATCCTGAAGGCTTGAACCTTCCGACTATGCTTACATGTTTTAGATGTCACAATGACAAGACCGCCCCAAGAGAGAACGCCACTAATGAAGATGGTGAAGTGTTAGAGGGTCAGGGTTGCGTTCTTTGTCACGAAGGTCAGAAGCACATGTGGGCAGGTATTGACGCGAAGGGTGTCGAGGAGACGCCGTCAGAGATGTTGAACAATGAAGACTGTGACGACTGCCCGACCTGTATAGATTGTCATGAGGCTGACGCGAAGTACGCGCCGCCTAAAAATGATGATATCTGCGTTGATTGTCATGATGATGACTACCGCGGTATTGTGAAAGAGTGGCAAACAGAGATCGACAGGAAGACAAGCCGGCTGACTAGAAGGTTGAACACCCTTGGTAAGAGGATCCGTGAGTATGCTGGTAGCGGGGACGAGTATAAGACCGCTAAAGCGTCGGCAGCTCAGGCATTCTATGATGACGCGCTATTCAATACAAACATGGTAACGCACGATGGTAGTAGAGGTGTGCATAACTATGAGTATGCTGTTGCGATAGTTGACGCGGCTATAGAGCAGTTGAAGCAAGCTGAAAATGAGCTGGAAAAGAAATAAAAGATAGATCATTTATATTAAGATAATGTTAAGGAGGGGTAATAAATGCGATTGCCGCAAGCAAGATACTTAATTGGTCTAATAGCCTTAATAGTCTTTGTGTGTGTGGGTATTTCAACTGATTCATTCGCGACAGACAAAGAAAACTGCCTGATGTGTCATAAGTATTCGGGTATTGGACGAATTGAACATGATGGAACAAGAAGGATCTTCTATGTCAATGAGAAGGTATTCAGGAAGTCTGTACATGGTGCGCTAAGATGCAGGCAGTGCCACCAGGATATCAGGGCGATTCCTCACACTGGTACAAAGCAAGTCAGCTGTACGGTTGACTGTCACATGCTAGAGCCGTCCACAAAAGGTTGGAAGGAGAAGAAGAACTTCTCCCACAAAAGGGTAGAAGAAGTCTTCAACGACAGTGTTCACAACCCTAATACTGACAGCAACGGTAAGGCACGGGCTACTGTTAACGATGTGCCGGGATGTAAATATTGCCACACAAACCCTCTTTACTATACTGGCGCCGATGCCGCGGCTAAGAAGTTTGAGCTTATGGAAGACGCTATCGCCAAAGACGTTTGCGGGCAGTGCCATGAAGACTTGAAATGGGCGAAAAGGTTCTACGGTCACTTCTCAAGAAGGATTAACAAGAGAAGGGGCGCTGAGCAGATGGTCAAGCTTTGCTTGAGTTGTCACTCCGACGTTAACATGATGAGTCGAAACTCATTACCACCGATCAACTCGTTCGAGGATACGTTCCACTTTAAGGCTATTCAGTTTGGTGACACACGTGTTCCTGACTGTCTCGGTTGTCACGCTCCACTTGGTTATCCGGCGCACAAGATTAAGGGTCACAGTGATCCAGAGTCTTCTGTTTATCCGGGCAAGCATACTGATGAAGAAACCGGACGGACGACGACTAAGGTCGAGAGAACCTGCGGTTTGCCTGCCTGTCACGGTGAAGGTACTTCAGAAAAGTTCGCCAGTGGTAGGGTACATAACATCGACGTTGATATTATCGCGTTTGAGGGAGATGCCTCTATCCTTGCCGCGACTACTTACATGGAAAAGATCAGCGCGACAAGTGACAAATTTAATGATCTTATGCAGCATGAGACACAAAAAACCAGTGGTAAAACTGATTTTGAGGTGCAACTGATAAATATACTCAGGTTTGTGTATTTATACTTTATTATCGCGCCAACCTTAATTGGAATGTTATTCCATCAGTTACTGGATTTTTACTCTACTCTTAGAGACAGGAATAAAGGAGGTCACCACTAATGCTTGTATTTGATGACAACGACAATGATATTAAAACAGTAGAAAATGATGATGCGGGTAATAATGCTGATTCTAATTACACAACGAACGAGCCGATCTTTTCTGATGAGGAGATAGAAGGTAGCGCGGGCGGCGAGATTTTTACTGACGAGCCGTATGAGCGTGGAAGTAATGCTGATTATGACGATACAGAAGAAGATGAGGATGATGACTTTTCTGACTTGGGAATAGATGAGCATGAAGAGTACATAATCAGAATGTCCAAGAACGAGCGGATACAGCACCTTATTCTTTTTGTCTGTGTTACTATGCTTGTTATCACGGGTTTCTCTGTTAAGTTTAACAAAAGTGTAATTGTGGCTATGGGTAGCTTTGGTGAGTTTTACTACGGCATCAGACCTTACCTGCACAGGACGTTTGGTACGATTCTTATATGTAACTCTGTGTATCATTTTCTTCACATGGCGATTACAAAAGATGGCAGGCTCTACTTTATGAGAATGTTCCCGAGGATTAAGGACGTTACTGACGGTATCCATAACCTCTCTTATATGATTGGATTCTCAAAGACACCGCCTAAGTGTGAGTGGTTTGATTATAAAGAAAAGATCGAGTACTGGGCGTTGCAGGCCGGTAACTGTTTGATCGGTGGGTCGGGTCTACTTCTCTGGAGTAACCGCTACTGGAGTTCAATGGTTGTTAATGTCTCATACCTGATTCATGGTATGGAGGCTGTGTTGGCAACTGGGGCTATCATCATCTGGCACTTCTATTACATTCACTTCAAGCCGGGTCAGTTTCCTATGAACAGAACCTGGATTGATGGCAAGATGTCGCTCGCGCACTTAAAGCATGAGCACAGAATGGTGTATGACAGATATATGCGCCAAAGAAGAAAAGAGATGAAAGAAGCTCAGGCGAATGGCGAAGTAGCTGAGTAGATAACTAGATAACTAGATTTAGCAAAATATTTAGGAGGGTTATGTAAATGGCCGCTAAAAAGAAGAAGGGTTTTATAGGAATTATTCTAAGCTTGATAGGACAACTGTTCTGTGTTGCCATGATAGCGCTTACATTCTGGACGCTTGGTACCTTACTCAAAGGCTTATACCTACCGGGTAAAGTGCAGGTGGTTAAAAAAGGTGAGCATGAAGGGGATATGTCTGACCTTGATAGGAGGTTGGAGTCAGTCAGCCGGAGCAGGGATTACAGAAAGCACTTTCATAATGTAGATAAATCGATATTTATTGAGGATAGAGACCCGCCTCTCTGCTTGGCGTGTCACGGTAACATGCCTCACACAAAGGCGCTTGAGATGAGAGCCCTGTTGAACATGCACACATATTTTATCGCGTGTGAGATATGCCACGTGAGAAGAGCTCCTGAAGACAACACTATCTTCTTCGCCTGGATCGATTATGAGACGAAACAAGAGATCTATGAGATTGAAGAAGAAAACTGGGGTAACTACGGAGCGAAAATAATACCATTCAAGAAGATTGGACGTAAAGAGCCGGTAAGAATGGATAAGCCGTTGAATGAACAGTACGCTATTGACTACTTGAAGAACAGCTTCAGCTGGTCTACTGAGAAGAGAGCGAAGGCAAAAGCGATTATTCATGAAGGTCATGTGAAGAATCCTATTCTCTGTAATGAGTGTCATGCTAAAGATGGCTACCTGCCTTTTGAGGAAGAGTTACTTTATTCTGAAAAGAGAGCGAGTCAGCTTTTTGGTACTGCCGCGGCCGGAATGGTTGAAAGGTACATTGAGTTTTACCTGCCGACAATGTTTGATCCAGACCTTGTTGAAAAGAGGAAACTGCTGAAAGAGAAGACAGAAGCCGCTAAAGATGAAGGTGTCTTTGATCTCGGTATGGAAGATCAATAAAATGTCCTGAGGGGAGCTTTCCCGCTCCCCTTTTTTTTAATCTTAAATTCTTAAATAAAATATATAGTCCTAGATTACTGCTATGATAAATAATAAAAAATATTACCTACATATATCGCTATTATTTATCATAATACTCTTCTCCGCGCATGATTCTTACGCCGTTAATGTCTTACGTACAAAACTGCTCTTTGAGATGAAGGGCAGCCCAAAGATGAGATTTGACCAACCCTCTACAGTGACTGTCGGGAAGGGTGGAAGAATATACGTCGTCGATGGTGTAAA
Organism: Deltaproteobacteria bacterium; assembly: GCA_024276115.1. Classification (GTDB taxonomy): domain Bacteria; phylum Desulfobacterota; class JAJRXV01; order JAJRXV01; family JAJRXV01; genus JAJRXV01. Next base: position 1,054 of record JAJRXV010000073.1, on the reverse strand, counting down.
TAACAGAATAGTATATTTCGATAAAAACGGCAAGTACTTAAAATCATTCGGCTCACAGGGGGCGGATGAGGGGAAGTTCTTCTTCCCGCTTGGGATGAAAGCCGACAAAAAAGGACGGCTGTATGTAGCTGACTCGAAAAACGGCAGGATACAGATCTTCACTCCTAAGGGTAAGTACCTGAAGTCATTCGTGCTTGAAAAAACAAGAAAAGGCTTTCGCGCTGACCCGACTGATATCGCTATTAATGAAGAGCTTGACAGGTGCTATATTGTTGACAATGACAATCACCGCATACTTATCTACACATTGGATGGAAGGTATCTCGATTGGTTCGGGCAGATGGGATTCGAGACAGGGGACTACTTCAGGTATCCATATAAAATCGAAATTGACAGTGAGGGTAATTATTATATACTTGAGGTAATAAACACTCGGGTACAGGTGTTCGATACTGAGAATGAGTTTCAATACACTGTTGGTGAGTGGGGGCTTGACAAGGGGCAGTTCTTCAGGCCGCAGGGGCTTGCGATAGATAAAAAGGACAGAGTCTTCATCGCGGATAATTACACCGGTATTATTCAGGTGCTGTCGAACAGAAGTAAGTTTATCGCTGTTATCGGTGATGAAAAAGGGGAAATACTCCGCCTGGATACCCCGCAGGGAGTGTACGTCGATGACGATGACCGGTTATATGTAGTTCAAATGCTAAGTCATAAGGTTTCTGTATATCAACTTCTCTGGGAATAAAATGAGAAAACATTATTATATTTCACTTATAAGACTCCTACACGACCCTAAAACCGTCTTCCTGAATTTATTTCAGGATCTGGTAATCCTAATAAATCCGGGTAGATCCCGAAACCAGTTCGGGACGACGGCAGTAGTTTGTATACATAAAAGCAGATTGTGCAGGAGTCTTCTTATTGTGATTCTTATCGCGTTTACTATTTCCAATCGCGCTTTCGCCGGATATGATATGAAAAAAGCGAAAGAACAACAGATGAGGATGAACAAGGACGCGGCGAAGGAGTGCGCGATATGTCACTACGAGTT
>JAJRXV010000072.1 GCA_024276115.1 Deltaproteobacteria bacterium | reverse complement strand
TCTTCTGTAACAACTAACTCCTTTATCGAATAGCTACCCTCATCGATGTTATACCGGAGCCGCAGCCTCTTATTCTTGAAGATAGCCTCGTTGCGGGTGTAGATTATCGCGCCGGCTATCTTTCGGGCTGTTTTGTTCAGGTTCATCTTAGTGTTCGCCCCTATCTTCGGTACGGCGTACACCATGAAGATAGAGATAATCACGATAACGACGATCAGCTCGATCAGCGAAAATCCGTTTCCCCGCGGGTTATATTTTAGTTCAATCGCCAACTTTCAATATCCTTATCAAAACCTTCTCCACCCTCGATACCGTCAGCGCCATAAGAGATTATCTCATAGTCGTGCCCCTTCACTCCGGGGGAAAAATAAGCGTACGGGCTCCCCCACGGGTCTGTTGGTATAGCTTCGAGGTATCCGCCCTCCTGGTAGCTGGTAGCTTGTCTACCGACATTCGGCATACTGACTAGCGCTTCGATCCCCTGTTCCGTCGATGGATAAAAACCATTATGCACCTTAAACATCTTCAGCGCGGTTTCTACATTCTTTATATCTGACTTCGTTTTCAATACTCGCGCGTTCTCCGGCTGGTCAGTGAATTTCACCACGACCACCGTCACGAGAATCCCCATGATGACGAGTACCACCATAAGCTCTATCAGTGTAAAACCTTTTTCATTCTTCATTAATGGGCTAGATGCTGGTCGCCACCCTTTTTTCAAGGACTTACCACGCCAGCGTTTTGGGAAATCTGTAAAACATTCTATTTTGCAACACTCCCTTAACATACATTTCCTCCGTTATTTTTATTATTGTAGGGGCGACCCTATGTGGTCGCCCAGCTTTGGGCAGGCACATAGACCTGCCCCTACGGGTTCATTGTTTCATTCATAACTCATCATTCATAATTCTTCACTCTTTACATTGACAGCTGGTTCAAATCGAATATCGGTAACAATATCGACAGCACAATAAACGCGACGATAGCACCCATAACAATTATCATAAGCGGCTCTACCACCGATGTCAGCCCTAGCACCATAGCCTCTACCTCATTCTCATAAGCATCGGCGGACTTTTCAAGCATATCCTCAAGCTCTCCGGTCTTCTCCCCGACCGCGATCATCCTCGTCACCAACGGTGGGAACATCTTTGTATCGCGAAGAGTCTCGGAGAGATTTTCGCCCTCGCGCACACTGTCAGACGCGTCAGCGATCGCCTCCTCGACAATCACGTTATTGACGATATTCTTCACGATTCCAAGCGAGGTAAGAAGTGGGATACCGCTCTTCAATAACGTCGCGAGCGTTCTGGTAAAGCGCGCTATGATTATCTTCTGTATGAGCTTGCCAAAAAGCGGAAGTGTGAGAGCGAGTTTATCAAAGCGCCGTCTCCCTTTTGTGGTATTAAGATACCTTTTAGTCATATATATCGCCAGAATCAGCAGAATCAATATGATCAACCAGTTCGATTTTAAGAGGTTGCTGGTAGTGATGAGTATCTTCGTCGGTAGCGGCAGTTCCTTTTTGTAGTTCTCGAATATTTTCGTGACCTTAGGGATAACGAAGGTTAAGAGGAACACCACGACGCCTGTACCGACGAACATCATCAGTATTGGGTAGGCAAAGACCGCTTTTATCTTCCTGATCAGTTTTACCTGACTCTCCTGAAAGTCCGCAAGCCTCATCAAAACGACATCGAGCGCACCGGAGACCTCACCAGCCCGCACCATGTTAACATAAATATTAGAGAAAACATTCGGAAAAGCGCCAAGCGAATCAGCGAGCGACGAACCCTCGTTCACACCTTCTCTCACTGATGTTATGACTTTTTTTAAACGTACGCTGTCAAGCTGCTCTATCAGTGCGGAGAGTGATTCTATCATCGGCAAACCGGCGTTTATGAGTGTGGCGAACTGCCGGGTCATCAACGCGACGTCAGCCGTGGATATCCTCTCGGTGATGCTGCTAAACGCACTACTACTCTCTTCGCTTTTACCTTTTACCTCTTCAGCGACCTCAGTCGGAAAGATATTCAGCTTGCGCAGTTTCGCTTTCGCCGCTTTTATGCTGTCAGCGTCAATAAAACCCTTAACACTTTTACCAGCTTCAGAAAAGCCTTTATATTCAAATACACCCATTATCTACGCCTCTTCTTGGGTCACTCTGACGATCTCAGCGATCGTCGTGATACCGCTGACCACTTTCTCAGCGCCATTCTCCCTTATCGTTTCATTGAGTTATTTATCGCGGCTCTCTTTATCGCGTTTGAATCTTGAGTTTTCAATATCAATGTCTTTATCGACTCATCCAAAAGCAGAAGCTCGTATATCGCTGTCCGCCCTTTGTAACCTGTGTCCATACATATTTGACAGCCTTTACCCCGATACAGAACATCAGCAGTAAGGCTTGAGCGTGGAATATTCAGCTCTTTCAGCTCCTCATCCGTCGGTCTAAACGACTCCCTGCATTCATCGCATATCACCCTCACGAGCCGCTGGGCGTACACCGCGACAAGAGATGACGACACCAAAAACGGCTCAATATCCATATCTATCAGGCGGGTTACAGCGGTCGCCGAATCGTTGGTATGGAGCGTACTCAAAACAAGGTGTCCGGTGAGGGACGCTTGTATAGCGATCTCGGCGGTCTCTCTGTCACGTATCTCACCGACCATTATTATGTCCGGATCCTGCCGCAATATCGAGCGTAGACCGTTTGCGAATGTCAGGTCGATCTTCGAGTTTACCTGTATCTGCCCGATACCTTTAAGCTGGTACTCCACCGGGTCTTCCACTGTGATGATGTTCTTCTCAGTAGAGTTTAGCTCAGACAATGCCGCGTAAAGCGTTGTTGTCTTACCAGAACCGGTAGGACCGGTGACGAGGATGATACCGTTACTTTTAGCTATGACTTTTTTGGTCTGCTGAAAGAGGTCGTCATCCATCCCAATATCCTTGAGGCTGAGCTGTACACTGCTCTTGTCGAGTAGCCTAAGCACAATCCGCTCACCGTGGGAGGTCGGTACTACCGATACTCTTATGTCGATGTCGCGCCCGGCTATCTTGATACGTATCCGACCATCCTGCGGTAGTCGTTTTTCAGCTATATTCAATCCCGCCATGATTTTTATCCGGGAAGCGATCGCCGACTGGAAGCGTTTCGAGACGTTCAGGATGCTGTAAAGCACACCATCTACCCGGTAGCGTACTATGACAGTCCTCTCAAACGGTTCAAAATGTATATCAGAGGCGCGGTTCTTCACCGATTGAAACAAAACAGTGTTGACCAGTCGAATGATCGGCGCCTCATCAGAAACGTCAAGCAGATCCTCTGGCTCCTCTAGTTCATGCGCTATCGAGTTGAGGTTCTCTTCTTTCAGATCCTCCATCATCTCTTCGGTCGTGTGCGCCGTCTTATCGTAAAAGAAGTTTATCGCGCTGAGGAGAGTTTCTTTTGACGCAAGAGCTGTCTTGATACGGCTACCTAATAGCACGCGAATATCATCTATCGAAGCATCGTCAAATGGATTGTTCAGGGCAATGTATATGGTATTGCCCTCCTTTTTGAAAGGCACGAGCAGGTTCTTTTTCGCGTAGTTGATCGGTATCTTGATAAGAGCGTCATTTATCTCAGGATTATACTCGATGTCTTTTAAGAACGGGATATTCAGGCGCGCGCTCAGGTCAGCAAGCATATTATCCTCGTTTGATAAATCAAGCTCAGCTGATAGAGATTTAACTTTACATTCGCCCTGCAACGAGCTTAAATCATTTAAGATATCAGCAATAAATTTATTGTCAGACTGCATCTGTTTTCCCCAACCGATAAAAATACGGTTTCTTTTTCTCTTTACTTCGCTTCATCAACCAATTCCTCATCAAACTCTTTAAACTCATCGAACTTATTTGTCTTTTTGAATTTTTTGAGCTCTTCCTTCTTTTCAGATGTAATCCCGTTAAGCTGGTAGTAGTCTTTCGCCTCGATGACATGCGGGGTGATGAACACCAGCAGGTCGGTTTTCTGGTTCCGCACGCTGGTCGCCCGAAAAAGCGCCCCAAAAAACGGCATATCACCAAGACACGGTACCTTACTTTCGCTTGTCAACTCATTATCTTTTATCAGTCCGCCTATCACGACCATCTCGTTATCCTTAACAAAAATAGTCGTTTTCGCGGTTCTCTTGCTTGTAGTCAGCGCAGTGACTTCTACCCCCTGCGAAGATTTCATTACCTGAGATATCTCCTGATCGATACTCATCTTTACAAAGTCATTCTCCATCACTTGAGGAGTCAGTTTAAGAACCACGCCTACATCCTTGTAATCATAGGAATATATTGGATTACCGTAAGTATCGTACTTTTCGCTCGTCTTGAACGGAACATTCTCAACAACGCTTATTTCAGCTTCCTCATTATTCATAGTAAGGATGTGAGGACGGGACATGACGTTGATCCCGGACTCAGTTTCAAGCGCGCGAAGCAGAGCCCCGATGTTCAAAAACTCCTTACCGGCGAAAGTCATAGTCCCCTTCACCGAACCGATCATCAAGCCTGATGGCGCGGCAAGCGGGTTTGTGGAGACACTGTTGATATTACCAAAATTAGTCCCCCCGATGACATTTACCTTATTCTTAGTGAAATCCGATGTAGAGCGCCACTCAATACCGAGTTCGCGTTCTTTTTCTAGAGTGATCTCAAGAATAAACGCTTCGACAAAAACCTGCGGCCGCATGATATCAAGTTTTTCTATAACCCCGAGCAGTATCTCATAGTCTGAGGGAGACGCCAATATAATCAATGAGTTAGTCGCTTTATCAGCTGTGATAGTCACATCACCCTCTATCTGAAGCTTACCGGACTGAATTTCATTTGTTCTCGTAGCAGACGGTCTCTTACCCGGCGGAAACTTAGGTTTCTTGTTTGGTTTACCGGGTACTCTTCTCTTCGATTCAGCAGAGAATTTTGTTAGAACTTTACTCACCTCTTCGGCACTCGCGTACTTCATGTAGTATACGTTTATCCTGCTCTGCCCTTCTGGTATATCTATATCAAGTTTTTTGATCACCCTCTTTACTTCATCAAGAGTATATTCTGCAGAAAATATAATAATCGAGTTAGTGCGGGCATCAGCCATCATCTTAAAGGGTATTCGTGTCGCGGCTGTGGGTGGCTTCCCCGGCGCCGCGGAACGCCTGGTGTTACCAGAGAATATCGTCGTCATCTCTCTGACAAGGTCGGTGGCGTCAGCGTATTTTACCTGAATTACTTCATAGGCCATTTTATCGCCCGGGATATCGAGCGCATTAGTAATATTCACGATCCTTTCGATATTCGCGGCTGTATCTATCACCATCAACATGTTTGTAGCGTCAAATGATGAGAGGAGTCCGTCACGCGATACCATTGGGCGGATACCATTAAGTAGCGATGCGGCGCTGACATTTTTCAGCGGTATGAGCTGTGTGATAATGTTATCCATCGAAGCGAGTTCGTTCGCACCTACCCGTAGCTCTGTACCACCCACCTTCGCGTCTTGCTTTTTTACTATTTTTACGACACTTCCTGTATCTATTACGGAAAACCCCTTCATCTCAAGTGTAGAGAGAAATACTTTGTAAGCCTCTTTGATCGGTATTGGTTCTGGTGAGATAATAGTTATATTACCAGAACGTGTTATTTTTTCGTCAAAGATAAAATTCTTATCTATACGTTCACTAATTAATTTAATAAAATTAGTGATTGGTTTGTCCTCACAATCTATGCTCATCATTTCGGGCAATGGCAACTCACCTTTACTAGAGCTCTTGCTCTCTTCAGCCGCCTCAGCTTGTTTTTCCACATTGTCAGTCACAGGTTCCGCCGCGTGTGAGAATGACACGCAAATAACGCAGAGAACCCCCAAAACCATGATAAAAATCTTCCGCATATATAACACTCCTCTTTTAATGATGAAATAAGTCAAAGAATAAGGTATCTTTTTTCTACCTTACCTCATAACTTATATTGTCATCTTTATTTCGCCTGCTTATACCTAAGTTGATATTTGTCTCACTCTTCAGCTCATCGACCAACGAAAGCACCTGCTGAATAGACATCATCTTCAGTGGCTTTCCATTCACTGATTTTATTATATCGCCTCTCTGTACACCGATCCGCTGGAGGAGGCTCCCTGATTTTATCCTTTTTATCTCAAATCCTATAGGTTTCTTATTCTTGTCAAATTTTGGAGCGACATTGATCTGCTTACCGAACTCCATAATAGAACCGAGGTCTTCAGTCATGCTCGCGTAAAAACGCTGATCGATGACGTAGCTGTTCTTACCGACTTTTCTTATATCCCTGTTACCATTATTATTATTTGAGCGACTTTCACCTCTTCTGCCTGCTTTAGGTGCAAAACCCGAAGAGGGTCTACCTTTTTTCCTGTTCGGTTGCTTCTTCTCTGTGGGTTTGATGAAAACAGTAGTATTACCGGAGTATACTTCAACAATATTCCTTGCGATATTCTTTATCTCATACTTGCCGTCAATGAACTTATTATCTTCCCTCAAGCCATATACTTTAGAGATATCGTCTTTCCTGTTGTGCAGGTACGCACTAGAAAGCTTTCGCGGAGTAGCCATGATAGTCCCGCCAAGTTCATAGTTTTTGACATCAATTATTGGACGCGCGGGAGTGGCTGCCTCCTCAGAAGCACTTTGATCATAAGTTCCCCGCGAAAAAGCGTCAGCATCATCGAAGGTCTCAGCTTCTTCTGTGACCTCATTTTTTGCCTTGACTTGGAAGATATTGTTTTCTAGTACACTGTCATAAAAGCTGATTTCTCGCGTTTCGCCTACTAACGTCTCAGCGTACATGCGCGCTGACCGTTGTTTTATGGGCAACTTTATTCTATTATCAATAGAAGATACTGTAATATCAGCTGAAATAACAGCTAAAGAATTGAGAAAAAGTATTATAGCAATAAAATACACCTTCGCCACTGTGTTTGTGCCATTCATAATTATTTTTTTACACCTCGTAAATGTTATAGATTAACCGACGTATTTCGACCGTACTTTATTTGTACACTCCATTGCAAATTTAATTATTTGGCTTTATTAAGACCTATTTTTTATGCTTAGCAGAGATAACACGCACAGCAAGACTGTACTTTATTACATAAATTTATAACACTGAAATGAATTTATCCATTGACAAGATAGCAAAGTAAGTCGAATATTTCAAGCATATATATGTTAAAATATTGTAAAAATTGTTAAGTTGGAATAAATAAAATTTGACAATAGGTAATTATCTTATAAACTAAAATTGATGAATGAAATATTTTATATATTTACTTTAGGAGAAAACGCTTAATGCAAATCGTATGCTTCAACCTTGAAGAAGAAGAATATGCTTTTGATATATTAAATATTAAAGAGATAATCCACATAAAGAGCATTACACCTATTCCGCAGATGCCTGACTTTGTTTTAGGTGTAATAAATATCCGTGGAACTATACTACCGGTCTTCGACCTCAAGAAAAAATTCAAGCTTGCTGAAAAGGAGCCGACTGCTGACTCACGCATCATCGTCGCGATAGTTGCCAGCGGTATGATAGGTCTGCTGGTAGACAAAGTACTTGAGAATACGATTTTGGATCACGACTCCATAGACCCTGTACCAAACATAAGGATGGAGATCGAAAAAGAGTGTGTTATTGGTATTGGAAAGTTGACAAGCAGGATGAT
>JAJRXV010000071.1 GCA_024276115.1 Deltaproteobacteria bacterium | reverse complement strand
ATTTTTTTTGGGAAAAATCAAGGGAGGGACACTCGGGGATGACGTTTCCGTTGTGTGCGCAAAATTTTAATAAATTTGATTTGCACAGCAAAATCGAGTATACTTTGAGGAACAACTAGGAGAGGTGATAACGGTTTATGGTTATAATAACGAAAAAGAGAATCTACTTGTGTATAATTGTTTCGCTAGCGCTTATGCTCTTCAACTGCGCGCCTCTCAAAGCGGAGCCAGAAAATAACGCCAACCTGCACGCCTCAGTGATTCAGGACGTCAACGAAGGCTGGAAGTTTGACCATGAGCGGCTCGCGATAATCAACGCCGCGCTCGCTCAAAAAAACGGCGCTAAAGCCGAGTACATGCACGCGGCCCAGAAATCTCCCCTTATGCGCATGAACCTCTCATCGCTGGAGTGGTTTTTTGACTGGGAGGGGGAGCGTTACGGAATGGCTGAGGGGTCAGTATACGCGTACAGAAATTTTTTCGGCTCCACAATTACTACTGAACGGCTTTTTTATATCGTCTATTCAACGTCCGGAGAAATACTCTTCAGGTGGCAGAAATTCATAACCAACGGAGTAGTGACCCATGTTTTGAGTTTTTCTGGGGGTGAAGGGCTCAGGGTGGACATGTACACTGAGTGGCAAGGCTATGAGATGTTAATGTTTGATGAGCTTCAAGCGCCTTATCGTTATGAAGCATTAATGCTTAGCAGGGAAGCGTTCAAGACTATGAAAGTAAAAGTCGGCGACGTTGTAAGGTGGACATCTTTTGCGATAACTACGCGGGACATCAATGTAAATGAAGCTGTAGTCAAAGAGAAGAACGGCAATATCACCGAGAGTGACCCGTGGGTATATAAGGTTGATTTAAATATCGATCTGGTGGATTTTGGCACAAAAGTTCTGGTCGGGAACCTATACTACGCTTCTGATGGTAAGGTGCTGAAGGGTAAGATAGCGGGTATTGATATGATTGTCACAAACCTGATGGAGATCGCGAAAGAGCGCGGAATTGAGCTGACTAAAAAATAACGACCTGTTTTTATGTATAAAAACTAATACTGTCGGCCCCGAGTGCATCTACGTGAATCCGACTTAAAACACCCCATTAAACTTTTTTAACTATACTAAACGATATTATGGGCAACATGCCCATCAACAGCAAGTCACAAAAAACAGGACGACAACATGGAATGTTATTACATAGACCCAGGGTCAGGGATGATAGTCGCCGGCTCACTTGGCTGGGTCATCGCCATGATAATCGCTTTTTTCGGCGTGATATCACTCTTTTTTAAGAAAATATTCCGGTTCATCAAAAAACATAAGTGGAAACTTATAATCCTGATCTTAATCCTTATCGCCGCGGCGTGGTATTTTTTTGGAGGTAATATGAACAGTAAATCTTCGATCAGTAACAGGGTCGTCATACTCGGTTTTGATGGGCTCAGCCCAACCATAATCGAGCCGATGATAGAGGCGGGAGAGCTACCGAACTTCGCGCGGTTGCAAAAGCTCGGGGGCTACAGCCCGCTCGCTACGACAAACCCGGCGCAGTCGCCGGTCGCGTGGTAGAGTTTCGCGTCTGGGCAAAACCCCGGCAAACATGGTGTGTTCGGCTTTATGGTGCGCGACCCAGCGACCTATGAGCTCAGCCTCTCGCTCTCAAAATTCGAGAAGGGGAAGCCTGTGCGGGTGATGCAGAGCAAAGCTTTCTGGCAGTACGCGTCTGACGCGGGAGTGCCGACGGTGATACTATCGTGCCCGGTGACTTTCCCCCCTGACAAAATGAAAAACGGTAAGATGTTATCCGGGATGGGCGTGACCGATATCCTCGGCACTGAGGGGCTGTTCACGTTTTATACCTCTAAGAAGCTCGACAAAGAGGGCGATATCGGTGGTCGCCCGATACACATCAACCGGTCTGACCTGATGGTGATGAACCTTTTCGGACCGCTGGTGAAGTCAGCCACCGGCAATATCGACAACGCTAAGGTATTGTTCAAGGCTGAGATGAACAGCGCGAAAGATGGTGTGACGATAACGTTTCAGGATAAGAGCGTCGAGCTGAAGGCGGGTGAGTGGAGCGACTGGCTGAACGTCACATTCAAGCTCGGGCTACTCAAAAAATCGTACGGGATATTCAAGTTCCACCTCGTTTCGGTGTCGCCTGAGTTTAAGCTCTATATCAGCCCGATAAATTTTGACCCCAAAAAACCGTATTTTGATATTTCGTACCCGCCTAAATACAGCGCGGAACTCACAGAAAAACTCGGGAACTTCTATACCCTCGGGATGCCTATTGACACTTGGGCGCTCAACGAAGGGCGTTTGAGCGAGGAGCCGTTCTTAGAGCTTGCCGACGCGGTGACGCTCGACAAGATAAAACTGCTCGACCTTGAGCTTGGTCGTCTCGACAACGGGGGGCTCTTTTCCTACTTTGAGTCATCTGACATTATCCAGCACACGTTCTGGCGTTATATCGACCCCGAACACCCGCTCTATGAAGCGGACGCGCCGCGAAAATATAAGGATACAATCCGTAACTGGTACAAAAAAATGGACGACATCCTCGGTAGCGTAATGGATAAGCTGAATGATGATGATACGCTGATCGTGCTTTCTGATCACGGTTTTGCTACATACCGGAGGACGGCGCACATCAACCGCTGGCTTATCGCGAACAGCTATATGACTCTCAAAAACGGCGCGAAGCATGGTGGTGATCTGCTCGCCGATGTTGACTGGTCGAAGACGAAGGCATACGCTATCGGGTTCGGTGGTATCTACCTAAACCTTGAGGGGCGCGAGGCCAGCGGTATCGTCAAACGCGGTCAAGAGAGCGAAACACTGAAGAGGGAGCTCTCCGAAAAGATAGCGAAGTGGCGCGACGGGGCGGGCGGCGCGAAAGTGCTTAACAATGTCTACACGCGCGAGGAGATATTCTGGGGCGATTTTTCCACCACGACACCGGATATATTCCTCGGGTTCAGCATCGGTTATCGCGCGTCATGGCAGACCGCGGTCGGCGCGGCGCCAGAGCCGCTCATCGAGGATAACCTCAAAAAATGGTCAGGCGGGCACATGATGGATCCGGCGCTAGTACCGGGCGTGATATTTTCTAACCGTAAGATCACGAAGGAATCCCCGGCTATTATCGATGTAGCGCCGACGATTTTGAAAGCGATCGGGTTTGATGAAAAGCGGCTCGGTGAGTGTGATTTTGATGGCGAACCGTTGTATTGAAAAAAAACAGGGTTCTATGGTAAATTTATAAAAACGAAAGGTGGACAAAATATGGCGGGACACGGTGCGAAACCGGTAATAATAGCGGTAATCAGCAATTCTGTTATCACAGTTCTTAAATTTATCGGTTTTCTTATCTCGGGGTCGGGGTCGATGTTCTCTGAGGCGATCCACAGTTTTGCAGATGCGGCGAACCAGGCGCTACTGCTCCTCGGGATAAAACGCTCACAGAAGGGGGCGACCGATGAGTTTCATTACGGATTCGGGCAGGAGGGGTTTTTCTGGTCGCTCGTCTCTGCGTGCGGTATATTTTTTATCGGCGCCGGCGCTACGATCTACCACGGT
>JAJRXV010000070.1 GCA_024276115.1 Deltaproteobacteria bacterium | reverse complement strand
TACTCTGCCAAAGTCGGAGTTTTTGAACGGTATTGCTGAAATAATAAAATATGGGGTGATTCACGACCCTTATCTATTTAAATACTTAGATGAAAATGTGAGTAAGCTGCTTGCGAAGGATCTTGACGCATTGAAGCATGTTATTAAGCGTTCTTGTGAAATTAAAGCTGAGGTAGTTGCTGAGGATGAGAGAGAATCCGGTTTACGTGCTATCTTAAATTATGGACACACGTTAGGACACGCTCTGGAGGCGACAACGCGCTACAAAGGTATTAAACATGGCAGGGCAATCGCCATTGGTATGGTATATGCCGCAAAGCTCGCGGAACAAAAAGGCTTATGTGACATGAGTGATGTTGAGAAAATAATTAAAATAATCGATGATTTTGAAATCGATATTGATATTGATATAAAAGATGCTAATCAAATAGTTGATACGATGAAGCTTGATAAGAAAGTCAAAGGTGGTAACATAGAATTTGTGTTACCTGTCAGAGTTGGTAAGGTTAGGCATGGGGTTGTTATAGACACGCGAGAGGTTCACGATTCGCTAGCGCTTCTTGCCTGAAAGACTAATTCTGGAATTGTTAAAATATAAGTGTGAGGAAAGTATTGATGAAAAAACATATAACAAATCTATTTAGAGTATGCGTTAGGAATTTTTTAATCATTATCTTTGCATTTTTATTGCTATCATGTGGAGAGTACAAAGACACTCCTTATGGAACTGTTAATGATTTGCCGGATGTTTCTAATGAAGCGCCATACTCTGACACCACTGAAAGAGAAATTGTATCTATGACTGTCGCGGCGGCAGTAGATTATGATCCTGAGTCTAATTACGTCAGCCTTTACTTAAACGTATTTGATCAGGATGGTAACTTCATCGACACATTAAATGCTGATAACTTTGGAGTAATCCTTAATAACTCAGTCATTACAGACGCATACAGATCTTTTGAACTTGGTGAGTCGAACACGAATATGGTAGGGCTTATACTTGACTCTAGTGGTTCTATGGGTGCTTATGGTGATAACCCCGGTGTAAATAGAATGGAAGACCTCCAGGAAGCCGCAAAATTTTTCATTGATACTATGGCGCGAGAAGATATGGTCGCGATAATTGAGTTTGATGACAGCGCGACAATATTACAGTCAATAACATCTGATAAAACGGCGTTAAAAACAGCTATCGATAGCATGGTGATAGATGGTTCTACTAACATTGGTGACGGTATTATCGAGTGTGTCAACGCGATTGGGTCAAGACCTGGCAAGACCGCTGGTATTCTTATTACTGATGGCGCTGATAATGGCGGCTTGATCGATGATGGAATTGAGATGGCTAAAAAAATTAAGATACCGATATTTACAATATTTTTAGGCTCTGATATTGACGCTATCGCTAGAGCTGACCTGCAAAGGATAGCGGATGAAACAGGTGGAAAGTACTATGAGGTTGTTAATACGTCTGAGCTGACATCTATATTCTCTGTTACGATTCCGCAGGAGTTGGCAGCGAAGCCCGCAAGAGAATCATATATTATGATGTTCGAGAACATTTTTCCATCTTACAATTACGTTAATGTCCTTGTTACCGCAAGGTACTTAAATGGTTGGGGAATGCACACGACTGAATTCGCGATTGAATATTTTGTAGATGTTTTAACTGCTGATGATTAAAAAATGTATATTATTATATAATAAAAAGGAGAGAAAAATGAGAAGGAACCTTAAGGCCCTGATAGCATTAATGTTATTTATAATGCTGGTCACATTTTTTCCAGGATGTGGTGATGGTGGATATGAGACTGCAAGCAGATTGGAAATTTCTCAGATAATCTGCAATACGGCCTGTAATGCCGGCTGTGAATCAACTAGTGTTGTGCAGTCAGATGTTGTCGAGGATACAGATGAGTCAGGGCTTGATGGTGTTCCGGGCACTAATGACGATGGTGAGGGTGATAATAGACCGCAACCAAAAGAAGAGGTTACAAATCCTTTGGCTGAGGACTTCATTCGTGTCACATTTACAAACACTCTAAGAGAAGGCTCGGACACTGGTGTTGATATTGAAGTATATAAGTACGTCATTACATATTATGATGAGTACGGCTATACACCTTATTACGCGCCTCAATCAATAAATGATATGCAACTTATAGTACCATCTGGATCGACAGTCGATTTTGAAATGGTAATAGTCGATTTCAATATGAAAATAGGTTGGCTTGAAAACTCAAAGCCTATTCTTGGCTTGAGAGACTTATATCTGTACGATCAGAATAACTTTAAGTCAAAGCTTTTTGCGCAGATTGATTTCTATGGTAGGGATCCCCTGAACAATGAGCCGGCGTTTACATCTGGTAGTGTTAGAATTGATTTTACAAACTACATTCCAAATTAATTAATAAAACTTTGATTTTAAACCCATTAGGAGGATGAAATGTTAAGGATACACAAATTTACAGGGATATTTATCGCGCTAATATTATTAGTGCTTTTGAGTATTGGATGTGAAAAGGGTCATACTCCTTCGCCTCCTTCACAGGGGACAAAAACATTTCCAAGCATGAGCTTGGTGACAGCTAACAATGAGACTGATCTCACGGCTGACGGAAGTGATACTGTAACTTTTGTCGCCAAAGTATATAAAGACTCTAATATCTTGGCTGATGATGGTACAGAAGTCAACTTTACTACTACTAAAGGTACTTTTTCTTCAGGGACAACTTCTTACAACGCATATACTGTCGGTGGCATTGTCACTGTTACTTACACCGCAGGTACAAAATCCGGTAGAGCTTTTATCAAAGCGCAGGCCCCGGCATATAACGTAGCTGTCAGCTCCAGTATGAGCTTGAATGCCGGTGCTTTGGCCGGGGTTTCTATAGATAGCGCTATTGAAGAGTTGAGCGCTGACGGTACTAGTACGACTTCCATTACCGCAAGAGCGGTTGATGCTTATGATAACCTTGTCGTCACTACTCTTACTGTTACTTTTACCGCTGATAATGGTGTTCTTACAACGACTACCGGTGGGACTTCAGCTAAAAAAACTAATCTTGACCAATTTGGGCTCCAAACCGTTACCGTCACAACAAATACTGGTATCGCGACGGCAATACTTACTGCCCCATCAACCACAGGAACAGCAAACCTTTCAGCTTCGGCAACAGTTAATGGGCAAACATTTAACTCAGAAACAATGATAATAACATATGTTGAACCTACGGTTGGTAATAATATATATATCCTTTCTGACAAAACTAACATGGGTAAAAATGAAACAGCGACTATTACAATTACTGTCACTGATAAGAATAATGTCGGTGTCAAGGATGCTACTGTAGCTGTATCTACAACGATTGGTGTGATAACACAACCGGCCGCTACGGATACCAATGGTGTCACGACCGCGACGTTTTCTTCCATGGAGTCAGAGGGTAATGTTGTTATTACAGTCTCTTATGGAACAAAGTCGTCTACGCTTAGTATCGTTATCTCCTCGGTTGCCACTGGTGACGTGTCGAGTATTGTGGCCGAAGCTATTCCGAGTTCAGTCAAGGCTGACGGGGCTGAGACTGCCACAATTCGGGCGCAGGTATTTGCGAGTGACGGTTTTCCTGTAGCGGACAACACTCTTGTTCTCTTCTCGATTTTCTCTGGACCGACCGACCCCGGGACTATCAGCCCAAGCGCGTTGACAAAGTGTAGTTCTGGCTCAACTATTACTGGCTGTGGTATTGCCGAGGCGACATATACTTCTGGCACAGAGACTGGACCGGTGACTGTCGCGGTTACTTCTAGTGGCGTTACTGAATACGTTACGTTGGATTTATTATCAGACGCGGGTTTTTTCATAGACTTGACTGCGTTTCCGACATCATTGACGGCCAATGGAGCTGATACATCAACCATAAAAGCGGCTGTTCGGGATAAAAACCAGAACCCTGTGCAAGGTGAGACAATTACATTCGCGACAACATTAGGTTCGATTACTCCAACTACTGCTTTAACTGATGCTGGTGGAGTTGCTACTGTTACATTGACTTCCTCTAGCAACGCCGGCACTGCACATGTCGAAGCAAGCTCTACTACTGCTGGAAAGACATCAACTACTGTTGTTTTTGCAAATTCCGCGCCTACTATCACACTTCAGGCAAGCCCGAGTACAATCGCGGCGAATGGAACCAGTACTTCGGTTATCACTGCTACTTTAGTTGATGGCGGGACGAACAACAATCCGATACCATCGCAAATAGTTCAGTTTGCTACTGACGTCGGTACGATCACCGCTTCTGCCACAACTAACGATTCTGGTATAGCGACCGCTACCTTCACGAGTGTTCGGAGAGAAGACTTAGCTACTATTACAGCTACTTATGGTAGTGCGAGTGACACTATTCAGGTTAAAATAACTGGAGTGATTCTCACAATTGAAGCGAACCCGACCAGCGTTCTCAGCAATGGAACGGATGCCTCTACAGTGACTATTACATTAAAAGACGCCTCTAACTCACCGATACAAAGCGAGATTGTTACTCTCACGGAAGATACTTCCGCGTTGGGAGCTGTCTTTACTCTTACTCCAACATCAGGGAACACAAATATCGATGGTCAGGTCACCGCGACCGTAACTTCCACTACGTCAGGTGACGCTGACATTAAGGCAACAGCCGCGGGCGCATCGGCAAATACAACAGTTACATTTACTGATTATACATTTACTATAGCTGTTAACAACTCAAGCATTGAGCTTTGTACCGGTACGACGATTACTTCTACTGTTACAGTTACATTGCAGGATAGTAATGGAACCGGTGTCCAGAACGTACCTATTGATATTTATACTACTTTGGGGAATATCGACGGCGCGTGCGGAAATAATACGCCACAGATTGTTACAGGTGGCGCGTGTCCGGGGGGATGTACTGATGTAAATGGTCAAAAAACATTCACTTTGAATCCGGGCACTTTGTCAGGAATCGCGCAGTTGACAGCGCGAGCTAAATATGATCCTCCGGGAGCAACACCAGAGATATCATTTGTCGCTACGACCAATGTCACAATCGGCGCTGTTACTCCAGCTTATATTGATTTGACGGTTACACCGAATAGAGTCGCCTACAATGGTAGCACCACAACCGGCTCAGCTTTTGTTACTGACGCCGCCGGTAATCCGGTGCCAAATGTGCTGGTTTCGTTTACTCTTAATAATGCGCCAGGTGGAGGGGAAACATTGAACCCGGCTACAGCTTTTACGGACTCTAGCGGTACCGCTACCACAACATTTACTTCTGGTAGCTTACCTAGTTTCAACAAAGGATTTAACATTCAGGCGGCAGTTTCTGTGGGCGGTGGCACTATCTCTGACCAGGAGCTGATGACTATCATCGGACCTCCGGCTCATGTTAACCTAGCTTATGAGTTAACTCTTATTGATGATAAAGACGCGACATTCAAACAGTGGATCGCCGCGACTGTTACTGATATTTACGGTAACGCTGTCGCTGACGGCACTGCGGTTACTTTAGGTGTTCGCGAGATCGGTTTCCTCACATCTGACCAAACATACTTTGCGACAGAAGATGCAAACGGCAATGGTATACTTGATTGCGAGGACACAAATTCAGACTGTGTTAAAGATGCGGGTGAGGATACAAACGGTAATACTGTGCTTGATTGTGAGGATGGCTCCACCGGCTACCTGCACAACAATAAACTAGATCCGACAAGCTCAGCTGTTATTCCGGCGACTTCCACCACTACTGGTGGTGTCGCGAGAGAGCAGATGGTATATGGTCAGTCTGACGCATGTTGGACGGTTGTCAGAATAGACGCGGAGAGTGGTGGTGTTGTGGCTAACGGTCTTGAGTATACTTTACCGACAACGGTAGAGAAGGGATGCCCGACAGCAAAGTATTATAGCGTAATAAGTCCGGCTACTTCTACTTCATACAGCATTGCTAACAGTACGACAGTTATTCTAAGTATTAGTGATAATGATCCTGCGAGAGTTTACACTTGGACTTTGGAAGGCGCTGCTGCCGGTACGATTGATGGCGGCGCTGGTCCTGTTACAGGAGCCGGTGTGACTTCGGTTACTTATATATCTCCGGCGACAACAGGTACAGCAAGAACAGATACAATTAAAGTTACAGATTGTACCGGTAACTTTTGGTACATTAACATCACATATCCATAGATTTTATAATATAAGATTGGATTATATGAATGGCTGACGAGAGCGAAAAGAAAATAGAGGAGAAGGAGAGTCATGAAATATCTCTTTCTCCAGAAATAAAACCTCTGCTTGATGAGTGGACATCAAACCCGAAGTCAACTGTGTTTGTCAAGCTGGCTGATGAGTACAGAAAAAGCGGTCTCTTTGATGAGGCGTTAGAAGTATGTGAAGAGGGGCTGAAGGATAATCCGGGTTATTTGAGCGCGGACATGGTACTCGCTAAGATATATTTTGATATGGGCGAGTACGAAAAATCAATGCAGGAGGTCACAAAAGTCGTCACGGCGCAAAGTGATAACCTGATGGCTCAAAACCTTTTACTTAAATTATATATAAACAACGGTGATAAAGAAAACGCGATAAAAGCCTGCGATATAATCTCCTTCTTAGATCCTAAGAATGAAGAGATCATAGCTACGAAACAGGAACTCGAAGAGCAGGGGATAGCACAGCCTGAACCTATACCAGTTGAGGTTGCTGATGACGTTACCGATGATGATTTGCCTGAGGAGCCAGATGAAACTCTTCAGGAGTCTGTTGAAGCGTCAGCTGAAGTGGTTGAAGAAGTAGCTGATGAAAATCTAGATGCTGCTGATGATTTTGTCACAAACACGATGGCGGACTTATATATCCAACAGGGATTCCATAAGAAGGCGTTGAATATTTATAAAGAACTCCTGACAGAAAACCCCGGGAACAAGGCTATTCTCACAAAAATCGAAGAGATAAAAAAGATGATACCGGGATATGAGGAGCCGCCTCAGGAGATCAGCTCAGAGATGGCGCCCGAAGTGGAACCGGACTTGGTTACCGAAGTTGTAGCGATTTCGAGAGAGGTGCAGCTGGAGCGGTTGAGCGACTGGCTGGAAAATATCAAGAATAGAGGTACGAGATGATATTTGAAGATATCATAAAGGATATAGTTAATAATGTAGATGGTTGCCACTCCGGTATCATGATGGGTATTGACGGTGTGATGGTAGAGGGATACAATAAGCGGGACGAAATCGAAGGGCCGAACAACATGAGTATTGAGTTCGCGCATATTTTGAAAGATATCTGTCGCTCTTCAGAACAGCTTAAGACCGGGCAGGTGCAGGAAATAACCATTAAGACCGAGAAGATGATATTTCTCATCAAGATGATCAATGAGGATTATTTTGTCGCGGTAGTGCTTAACCCGGACGGAAACTACGGCAAGGCGCGATATCTGGTCAGAAAATCTATCCCCCAATTTAAATCAGAACTATAGAGGGAAAATGTTGAAAATCTCTGTTATAAATGGTCCGAACCTTAACATGCTCGGGATGAGAGAGGTAGGGTATTACGGTACGTTTACTTTGGATGATATTAACGCTGAGGTGTCGAGCGCCGCGAAGGATGCCGGTGTCGAGATCGAAACGTTTCAGTCTAATTCTGAGGGCGATCTTGTGACGTATATCCAAAAACGTCGGGGCAGTATGAACGGTATTATCATCAATCCCGGAGCGTACACCCACACCAGCATCGCGATTCGGGACGCGCTTTTAGCTGTCGAAATACCTTTTGTCGAGGTGCATATATCAAACGTCTACGCGCGTGAGGAGTTCAGGCGAAAGTCGTATCTCTCTGATAAAGCGATCGGCGTTATTTCTGGCTTTGGAAAAGATGGTTATATCTTCGCGTTAAAGGGGTTGCTCACCAGGCTCAACCTTGATGAGACAGCAGTCTGCTAGTATATTTATTTAAGATCTTATACCCGCTCTTCTTTTATCAAAAAGTCCTTTACAATTCATCCATATTAGTATAATGTTTTCTTATGCTTACAAGTGAGATCCACACAAATAGACTCGAAAATATCAGAGCACTCCTGAAGGAGAAAAAAGTAGACGCTTTTGTCACTTTCTCTAGGGAGAATATTTTTTATATGACCGGGTTTACCGGGAGTTCGGGGATGTTTTTTGTCAGCGCGGATCAAAGCGTTTTGTTTACTGATTCAAGGTACAGCATCCAGTCAAAAAAAGAAGTAAAAGATTCCACAATAATAATATATAAAAAGCAGTCTGACGCGTATGATATGATCAATGATATGAAGGGTGAAACTATTGGTTTTTGCGCCAGTAACATTTCATTTTATTCTTACCGGCTACTGAAGAAAAGCCTGAATGGTTGGCGGCTTAAGGACTGCAAAAAACTGGTGGAGCGGTTGAGGCAGGTCAAGGACAATCATGAGCTATCAGTGATGAAGAGCGCGATAAGGAAGGCTACAAGATCACTAGAAGCAACTCTTAAAACAATAAATGAGCGTATTGACGATGGGATAACTGAGCTTGACATCAAGTGTATTCTTGAGAGCGAGATGCGAAGGAACGGCGCTGAGAAAGAATCGTTCGACACAATAGTGCTGTCGGGCAGGAACTCCGCGCTGGTGCATGGCAGGTCGTCGGGGAAGAAACTCAAGCGTGGCGAGCTGATACTCATCGACTATGGTGTCCGCTACAAGAATTACTGCTCTGATGAGACACGCACCTTCGTGATCGGTGAGGCGAGTCAGAGGCAGAAGGATATCTACGAGGTCGTCAGTGAGGCTCAGCGGCTGGCGATATCTGAGCTCAGGGATGGAGTCTGTTCAAAGCATATTGACAGTATCGCGCGTGATCACATAAAAAAATGTGGTTATGGTGATCATTTTTTGCACGGGCTTGGTCACAGCTTGGGGATAGAAGTCCATGAATCCCCGTCATTTACACCTACTTATGATTATATTGTCAAGGAGGGAATGGTGCTTACTGTGGAGCCTGGAATATATATTGAAAATTTTGGTGGAATTAGGATCGAAGATATGGTATATATCACAAAAACAGGTTCAAAGGTTTTGACATGTAGCCCAAGTATGTTGAGCTTGTCGTAATGTAAATATTTAGTAGAAATTATCATAGTAGGCAGCATGATGCCGCAATCAATAAGTTAGCAATGGACAAGGTTTCACGCAATGTGGAAATACTATGAATTCTTGCTGGACTTGTTTTATTAAAAGAGGAGTATTAATTATGTACCCAACTAATAGTTTCCAAAAAGGCTTGAAGATAGAGCTTGATGGTGATCCATACGCTATTGTCGATTGTCAGCATGTGAAGCCGGGAAAGGGCGTCGCGTTTGTTAAGGTGAAAATCAAGAACCTTACGAATCAGCGGGTGATTGAAAGGACTTTCCGCTCCGGTGAAAAAGTTAACAAACCTGACCTGTTTGAGAGTGAGATGGAGTTCCTTTATGCTGAGGGGGACCAGTATCATTTTATGAATATGACAAATTATGAGCAAATACATGTCGATGTGGACGATCTGGGTGAGTCTGTAAAGTACTTAAAAGAAGGCATTCAGGTGAGCATATTGTTCCATAACAATAGGGCTATTGGAGTTGAACTCCCGATTTTTATGGACTTGAAGATAACCAATACTGAACCTGGTCTTAGGGGTGATACTGTATCTGGCGCGACAAAACCGGCTGTACTTGAGACCGGCGCGACAGTTCTGGTACCGCTGTTTGTTGAGCAGGACGAAGTAGTAAAAGTCGATACCCGTACGGGCGCTTATGTTGAGCGCGTGAAATAGACCGACAGTAAAAAATAACCAAGAAAGCGAGGGAAACGATGAATAATAAAGAACTCGAACAACTATTTAAATTACTTGCTGATACTGACATAAGTGAGTTTGAGATGTAAAAAGCACAGAGCAAGATAAAAATCCGAAGGGGTGTGGTGTCGCAAGCGGTTCCCGCGGCTGCCGCGATTCCGCTCCCTCTGCATGCGCCGCAAGCGCTTCCTTCTGCTGAGGCAACTACAGCTCCGGCTGAAAAGCTGAATCTGAAGTATATTGTCTCTCCGATGGTCGGTACGTTTTACAGGGCGCCGTCACCAGAATCTCAGGTGTATATTGAGAAAAACGACAACATAAAAAAGGGTCATGTAATGTGCATAATCGAGGCTATGAAGTTGTTTAACGAGATAGAATCAGATGTAAGTGGTAGGGTTGTCGAAATATTAGTTGAGAATGGCAGTTCAGTTGAGTATGGTGAAAAGCTATTCGCAATCGAGGTGTAAGGTAAAAATGTTCCATAAAATATTGATCGCCAACAGAGGCGAAATCGCAATAAGAGTAATAAGAGCTTGTAAAGAAATGGGTATCAAGAGTGTCGCTGTCTACTCTGAGGCTGATGCTGACGCATTACATGTGAAGCTGGCTGATGAGAGTGTTTGCATCGGACCTCCTAGCGTAAGAGATAGTTACCTTAATGTCGTAGCCATTTTGAGCGCGGCGGAGATAACTGACGCTGAGGCGATCCATCCGGGGTACGGTTTTCTTTCTGAAAACGCTGATTTTGTCGAGAAATGCGAGAAGAGTGGGTTTACGCTGATCGGTCCTAGCTACAAGACGATTGTGCTGATGGGGGACAAAATAAGAGCGCGTCAGACCGCTATGGATGCTGGTGTACCGGTACTGCCAGGTAGCAAGGAGTCTCTCGATGATGACAAAGAGGCTTTAAAGCTCGCGAAAAAGATAGGTTTTCCGGTGATATTAAAAGCCTCGGCGGGTGGTGGTGGGAGAGGGATGAAGGTGATCCACTCAGCCGCGAGTTTTGCCAATGCGTTTTACGCGGCAAAAGAAGAAGCAAAGGCGGCATTTGGTAACTCTGATATGTATCTGGAAAAATTCTGCGAGAGACC
The DNA here is from genome assembly GCA_024276115.1 of Deltaproteobacteria bacterium. Classification (GTDB taxonomy): domain Bacteria; phylum Desulfobacterota; class JAJRXV01; order JAJRXV01; family JAJRXV01; genus JAJRXV01. Next base: position 10,312 of record JAJRXV010000070.1, on the reverse strand, counting down.
GCGGCACATTGAGTTCCAGATACTTGCTGATAGCCACGGTAATACTGTACACCTTTTTGAGCGTGACTGCTCTATTCAGCGCCGGAACCAGAAAATAATCGAAGAAGCGCCATCAACAGTGCTTACTCAAAAGCTCAGAGATAAAATGGGGCAGGCAGCTATCAACCTCGCTCAGAGTGTGAACTACGTAAACGCCGGTACGGTAGAGTTTCTGCTCGATTCTGACAACAAGTATTACTTCATGGAGATGAACACCAGAATACAGGTAGAGCACCCGGTCACTGAGTTTATCACCGGTATAGACCTCATCAAAGAGCAGATAAGGATCGCGACTGGCGAGAAGCTTGGATATCGCCAGAAGGATATAAAAATACTTGGGCATTCGATCGAGTGCAGGATAAACGCTGAAGATCCAACTAATTTTATGCCATGCCCGGGGGTTATCTCTGATTACCACCAGCCTGGCGGCATTGGTATCAGGGTAGATTCTTCGGTCTATGATAACTATAGAGTCCCATCTATCTACGATTCACTGCTCTCAAAGCTGATCTCGTACGGTAAGGACAGAGACGAGGCGATCGCGCGTATGTTGCGTGCGTTAGATGAGTATGTGATCGAAGGGGTGAAGACCACACTGCCGTTTCATAGAAAGATTTTCATAAATCCATCTTTTCTGGATGGAGATATTGACACAAGTTTTATCGCGAAGTACTATTTAAAAAAGTAATATATTTTTCGGTGGGGAGGCTTAAATGGAATTTCCTGACGGTTTGAAATATTCTGAAGAACATTTATGGGTTAACAAAAAAGATAACACCGCGCTACTCGGCATTACTAGTTTCGCGGCTAAAGAACTTGGTGAGGTGGTTTTTGTTGACCTGCCTCAAGTTGGTGATCTGATTGACCAGAATGAGAGCTTCGGTACCCTTGAGTCTTCTAAAACCATCTCAGAGCTATTCGCGCCGCTCTCAGGGAAAGTAATTGAGCTTAATTCTGACCTTGAGGATGATCCGAGTATTATCAGTGAGTATCCTTATGATGATGGCTGGTTGGTAAAAATAGAGCTCACAGATAATGATGAACTAGAATCGCTTTTGTCGAGCGATACCTACCAGGCATTCATAGAAGAGGACGATGAGCTTGAAGAGGATGACGATGATGACGACGATGATGATTACGAATAACCAGACTTGCTAAAGGACTTTACGGTTGAATGAGATCAAAGTCGTGGTTCATCCGGCGGCGGATATCTATACCAATATGGCTGTCGATGAAGCGCTCTTTAGAACTGTCAAAAAAAATACCTCGGTCACTCTGTTGAGGATTTACCGGAACAAAAATCACAGCGTCACGCTTGGTTATTTTCAAAGCGCCGAGTGTCTTGATGTAGAATTCCTGAAAAAAAACAGTATAGAATATGTAAGACGGATAACCGGGGGAAGGGCGGTGTTGCACGGTGACGACCTTATTTTTTCTATTGTCGGTACTATTGACTCCAGCATTTTTCACTCGTCTATCAGCCGGACAACAAAGAATGTAGCGAAGGTGATCAAAAAAGCGTTCGCAAATCTGGGTGTCGATGTTGACGCGAGCGTAAGAACCACCATAAAAAAGGGTGATACCATCCAGAACTTCCACTGCTTCAACTCTCTTACAAAAAACGAAATATTGATAGGAAATAAAAAGATTGTCGGCTTCGCGCTGAAAAAACGCGCTGAAACGTTTCTCCTACAAGGGAGTATTATGCTTGATTTAGACAGGCGGCTCTACTCGAATATCATCAAGGGTAGCGTGGGGGCAGACATTTCTGATACGGTGACTTGTCTGAATGATTGCGCTGTTGAGGGCGTTTTAGCTGACGATTTGACTGACGCGCTCTTGACCGCGTTTGCCGCTGAGGGGATGACTCCGCGGAGTGGCGACCTCTCCAGTGATGAGTGGAGCTTGGCAGAAGAGCTGCGGAAGAAAAAATATATGGACTCTACCTGGAATAATAATCCTAAAAAATACACTGAAGAAGGTATAAATGTTTAGTAAAAACGCCAGATTGATAAATAACAAGAAACTAAAAAAGAACGCGCGGCTGAGGGCAAAAGTATTAACGCTCATACGGCAATTCTTTAATGATGAGGGGTTATTAGAGGTCGATACACCACTTATAGAGCTTTGCCCATCGATGGAGCCCGCGATATCTTCGTTCACGACAGACTATTTGGGCGCTACTCAGAAGCGCCAGCTATACCTCCAGTCATCCCCTGAATATGCCATGAAGAAGCTCCTCGCGAGCGGTTTTGAAAATATTTTTCAGATTACGAAGAGTTTTCGTAACGGTGAGATTACTCGCCTGCATAATCCAGAGTTTACGATTCTCGAGTGGTATCGCACCGATTGTGATTATCAGGTAATAATGAATGATGTCGAAAAGTTGCTGACATTTATCCGTGAAGGATTACAATTGGGTGAAGAAATAAAATATTTAAATAAAAAAGTTGATTTATCGCCGCCTTTTGGTAAACTTTACATTAAAGACGCATTCAAGCTTTTTGCGGGTATTGATCTTGACGAGATTAGAAATGAGGATTATCATAGTATTCTACGCAATCGCGGACTATCTATCGACAGTTCAGAATCGGATTTCAACACTTTTTTTTACTACATTTTTGTCAATGATGTCGAGCCGCGGCTCGGTGCTGATAAACCACAGTTCTTAGTCGATTTTCCTGCTCAACTTGGTTCACTAGCTCGGAATAAACCCGGTGATGATACCTACGTAGAACGATTTGAGTTATATATTCATGGCTTAGAGTTGTGTAACGCTTTTTCAGAGCTAAACGACCATGATGAACAGAAGCGTCGGTTTGCTTTAGAAAAGCGGAAACGTGTAGATAGCGGTTTGCCTGACTACCCGATCGATACTGATTTTCTGGCGTTCCTCAAGCATGGTATGCCTCCCGCGGCAGGAATAGCTTTTGGTATAGACAGACTACTTATGCTTTTTGCGGATACAGATGACATTAACGATGTGATACTGTTTCCTTTTGGGATGATGGCGGATTTTAACGAAAATGTCTAAAGTTCTTTTGGAGGGACTATGAAAAAAAGTGTGCTTGGTATAATAATGGCTGGTGGCAAGGGGACGAGGCTTTACCCGCTTACCCGAGACAGGGCGAAACCGGCGGTACCGTTCGGCGGTAAGTACCGGATAATTGATTTTGTTTTGAGTAATTTCGTAAATTCGGGGATTTATTCATTATATGTTTTGACGCAATTTAAGTCGCAATCGCTAGTCGAGCACCTGAAAACAGGCTGGCAGTTCGGCTCTCTACTCAAGAACCACTTCATCACACATGTCCCGGCGCAGATGAGGGTCAGCGATAGTTGGTATAAAGGTACTGCGGATGCCATTTATCAGAACATTCACCTGATCGAGCGCGCGATGCCCGATATGGTAGCGATCTTTGGCGCTGACCATATCTACCGGATGGATATCAGTCAGATGATAGCTTACCACGAAGAGAAGGGCGCGGCTGTCACCGTATCAGCTATTGCTGTGGATAAAAGCGAGTCGCATAAATTCGGTTGCCTTGAAGTCGATGCTGATTGGAGGCTGAAGCGGTTTCATGAGAAGCCGCGTATCCCGGTGACGATCCCTTCTGATCCGGAAAACTGCCTGGCGTCTATGGGAAACTATATTTTTGATACTAAGGTTTTGCTTGACGAGTTGAAAAAAGACGCTAAAAAAGACTCCGATCACGATTTTGGCAAGTCAATCTTACCGGATCTTTGCGAAAGCATGAATGTCTACGCTTACGATTTCCGCAGGAACAAGATACCGGGTGCGTTAACAGATGCCGAGAATGATTACTGGCGTGATGTCGGCGCGATCGAGGATTACTATGACGCGACGATGGATTTAAAAAGCATCTCACCGATGTTTAACCTATATAATGAAAAATGGCCGCTAAAGACCGCTGAGGTCAGCTCGCCGCCTGCGAAGTTCGCTTTTAACGATGATGAACGGCGCGGTATGGCGGTAGATTCGATCGTTTCTGACGGTACTATACTGAGCGGGTGTAAGGTCACTGACAGCGTACTTGGGCGCTACATAAAGATCAACAGTTATTGTGAAGTCACGGACTCGATTATTTTTGACCGGGTGGAGATCGGTAGAAACTGCAAGATCAAGCGGGCGATAATAGATAAACATGTTAAGATTCCACCGGGAACGACGATCGGCTATGACCTCGAGAAGGACCGGGAGCTTTATCACGTGACTGAAAGCGGTATTGTCGTGATACCTCGGACACAACCTAGGATCAACTTACAAGAGGGATAGCTCATGTCAATAATAAAGTGGGACCCATATAAGAACGCCAAACAGCTGAAGGATAGCATTGATGGCATGTTCGACTCGAGTCTTGTGAAGTCAAAGCACACTGAGGATGAGACTATCCATAGTGAGTGGGTACCGAATGCCGATATTTTTGAGGATGAGGTGGGTATCATCATCAAGGTCGATCTGCCCGGGGTAGCCGAAAAAGATGTAAGTATAAAGTATGACAATACCATACTGATTCTGAAGGGCACACGACAGTTCAAACCTGAGACAAGCGTTGAGAACTACCGCCGTATTGAGCGTCCGTACGGTACGTTCCTGCGGAAGTTCGCTGTCCCCTCCAATATTGATGAAAACAATATCAAAGCTGAGTTTAATGAAGGTATACTGCGGCTTACTCTGCCGAAAAAAAAGTGAGAAAGTCGCGCTAAATACTACTTCAGCGCGTAAAGGTTAGCGACCGTTATCCCGCTGAGCATCGCCCCGACTATACCGAGGAAGCCTTGGTCTGTGCCGCATATGTAGAGGTTGTCGACGCGCGTTTTCCCTGAGCGTATTTTCTCTTCTGTACCGTAGACCGCGCCGTTGATATGATCTGTGTAACGCCGGATTGTCGCGGGTGTGAATGAATCGGTGTAGAGAATGCTACTGTGAAAGTCGCCGACGTACTGGCTTATGGCGTTACGCGTAAGGCGCATGGAGGTTTCCTTCGCGCGCGCGTATTCATCGTCGTTTTTGCTGAGTCGCTCCCACAAGTCGCTGTTAGCGATGTTGGTGACACGAAGAATGTTATCTTTGAGCGGGGTATCGTACGCGAAGTTGTTTGGGCAGCATATTACACCGCTTTTCTCGTCGATCAGCGTGTCAGGATTTTTGTAGTCAAAGCGCTCGCGGTTGTTGTAGAATATTATCGTGTCCTCGATACCAAGGTCGGCCGGGGTTTTGTCGAGCAGGTATAGAGATTCCATGAAAGACATCTTGCCGGGCGGGACTTCATCAGGCTCGTCACTGCTGTTGCAGAGCCGCATCGTCTCAACGTATCCGGCGGATGAAATGACTTTTTTCGCTTCTATCGTCTCGCCTGTATCAAGCACAACGCGCAGGCTTCCGTCATTCGCTGTGGTGAGCTTCTTTACACCGGAGCCGAGTCTCAGCTCGCCACCGCACTCGTTATATTTATTTTTTAAAATCCGCAGGATTCGCCTCACGCCCTCAAATGGCCGCGCGAAACCCTCCTCAAAAATACTTTTGAACATAATGACAAACTGCCAGAAGTCCATGTCTCGCTCTTTCGCATTACCATAAAACATAAGCGGACAGAGGAGCATGTCAGAGAGGAGCCGATCAGTGATATATTTGTCGATCACCTCACGCGCTGGGAAGGTTTTAGCGTTTATGTCGAGTTCGTTGTAGCTGTCGATATGGTCAGTGAGCTTGATAAAGCCATCGATCTGCGCGGAGAACTTGTCGGCAATCTCTGCTTTAAGGGTATTAAAGTCGTTGGTGAAGTATAGTGTTTTGTCATTGAACCGCACAGATGAACGGGTTTGCTCCGAGAGGTCGAGCTCGTCATACCCGATACGGAGCTGTCGCAATAGCCGCATGAGCGGTTTTCTACGGTCACGCCTCGCGACAAAGTTGGTCATAGCGTGCAGACCGACATCAAATTCGTGACCGCCTTTTTTGTAATACGAGTTCAGCCCACCAATCCGCGAATGTTTTTCGAGGATGCAGACTTTCTTATCAAAGTAGGCGAGCCTGATCCCGGCGGACAGTCCAGACATACCGGCACCGATTATCACAACATCATACGCCATGTTCAGGTTCTCGATTATTTATTTTTAGGGCTGAAGATTTCAAGGATCCAGGTAACATGATTACCCTTTTAAATATTTTCCATCTTTGGCGCTAAGTAGTTAACGCTACTGTTTAATGATACCAGCTCCATATATTCCCCTTCTGGGACATCAATACTGTAACGTTTTCTAAGCTCCATTACTATGTCAAGGAAATCCATAGAATCCAGACCGGCCTGCTCTTTGAGAGGCGCGTCACCATCAATCCCGCTTAAATCCTCGTCCGGGGCTATTGAGGCTATTATGTCCAGCACAGATTTTCTAACATCTTCCTTCGTCATTAAAAATCTCCTATATCTACTTATTCATCGTATTTTTTTATTATAACAGCAGAATTAATACCTAGCATCCCGAATGAGTTGTTAAGTATATACTGAATATTATCCACTTGCAACGGTTTATTTAGAACAAGGTTCATTATATTACACTCTTCGTCTAAATTGTCAACATTAATTGTTGGGTGTACCATAGAATCTTTGAATGATGGTATGTTGCCAGCCAGTTCCAGCGCGCCCGCGGCGCCCATCGCATGACCGATAAAGCTTTTTGTGTTGTTTACGTAAACTCCCTTAGAGTCGCCAAACACCTCTTTGAGAGCCTTGCACTCCTGCACATCCCCCATCGGTGTCGCAGTCGCGTGCGTGCTCAATATATCTATGTCACTCGGGGCGATCTTGGCCTTCTTCAACGCAAGCCGCATACAGCGTGCCTGCCCCTCAGGTGATGGTAAAACAAAATCGTATGCGTCAGAACCGATCGCGTAACCGGCAAGCTCACCGTAAATCTTCGCGCCCCTTTTGAGCGCGTCATCGAGTCGCTCAAGCACGTAAATACAACCACCCTCAGAAACAACGATACCGTTTCTGGCTTTGTCAAAAGGTCTGCTCGCTTTAGTCGGATCGTCGTGAGTCGCCAGCGCTCCCTGGCTCTTGAAGCTCGCGAATATACCAAACGTATGAATACTCTCAGAAACCCCGCCCGCGAGCGCCACATCCACCTCACGCATCCGCAACATCTGAGCGCCATGTATCAGCCCGATATTGCCCGCCGCGCACGCCCCGCCCAGAGTGTAGTGCGGTCCGGTGATACCGAGGTTAAGCGTTACCTCACCGGCCGGGTTGTTCGCGACAGTACGGGGATTGTGGTGGTGCGTCCAGTACTTCACATCATAACCGTACTGGCTGATGTTGTAGACCTCGTTTTCGGTCTCTACGTTACCATGCTCGGTGATACCGAGGTAGACCCCGACCATAGACTTGTCAGTGGTCTCAAAAGCGAGCGCGGAATCGTTCAACGCCTCGTTCGCGCAATAAATCGAGATAGAACCGGCTCTGGTGCCGCGACGTATTTCTTTTCTTGACTGATGTTTTGTCGCCTGGAAGTCGCATACACCCGCAAGGACATCGCCCATGTAGCGGACATTGAAGTTCTGCACTCCTGAGCGTCCTTCTATCAAGCTTTTTCTGTATTCTTCTAAATTATTACCGTTCGGTGCGGTAAGACCGATACCGGTAATGACTATTCTATCGTACATTTATTTTTCACCCATATAATTGGTATTTAAGGGGCATGTTGCCCAATCAATTTAAGGGGGAAAATTCCCCTCTTCGCTTCAGAGCGTCTGATATGCTGGTCGCCCCCCACTTTTTCAAGTACTTACATTGGTGGCATTTTCTAAAATAGGAGAAATTTACTATTCGGCAATAGTCTCTTAATTTAAAAGCAATTATTATAGCAATATAAGCGACTCTTGTCAAATGTAATCAGGTTTTTTCGTGACTAAAACCGCAAAGTGTTATGGTCATTGGTTTCTTATCTTATCTATTTCACTTAAAAACTCTTCTGATGACATAACGCCTTTTCTTACAAGGAGATTTCGGAACGCGCGGATCTCAACAAGGAGGTCGGCAAAGGTCTCATCATCATGGTTTGAAACGGGAGTTTCTTCACGGCCTCTGAATATTTCAAGCTTTTCATCAACCTCAGAAATATTTATTTTGATCGGATCCTTCGTAGTGTTAAGCTTCGGAGAGATCGATTTGTTATCATAGTAGTGAATCTGTATAGCTCTCCAGATAGCGCCTTCTGGCGCGATACCCGCTTTGACTTTTATGTTGGTGGAAAACTGTATCTCGTCTATAGCACGCAAGTCAAGTGGGTCTGACATAGCTAGAAGAATCGTCGTTACGCCTTTTCTCAGCTGGTGCGCGACAGGAATCAGCATGTATTTCTCAGCCATCTCCTTAGGGATGAGCTTTACAGTCTCCCTCTTTATACGGATCGAGGATATATCTATGCTAGGTATGTTAAGCTGGTGGCTCAAAAACTGCGCCAGCTTTTCCTCCTTGATAAAGCCCATATTAACTAGGATAGTACCTATCTTACCGCCCCACTCGCGTTGGTTGGCAAGTGAAAGGTTGAGCTGGTTCTTGCTGATAAGCCCTGCTTGAAGAAGCATCTCCCCTAATCGTGATTTTTCTTTACGTGCTGTCATAGTTCTTCTCCTATTCGTGCCTGATTCTTGGATCTGCTAATGCGTAAGAAATATCCGCGACAAGATTGCCAATAAGAGTTAATATCGCGCCGATAACAAGTATTCCCATAATGACGGGGTAGTTTCTGTTCATCACACTGTCATAAAATAGTTTACCCATCCCTGGAATAGCGAATATTGATTCGAATATTACTGAGCCGCCGATAAGCCCGGGTATCGAAAAACCGATAATCGTGATAACCGGTAAGAGTGCGTTCCTAAAAGCGTGTTTGTAGATAACCGTCCGTTCTTTCAAACCTTTTGCCCGCGCGGTCAGGATATAATCCTGCCTGATTACTTCTAGCATGTTGCTGCGCATGTACCTCGATATTCCGGCCAAGCCACCAAACGCCGAAACGAATACAGGTAGTATAAGGTGGCGACCAATATCACTTATCCGAAGAAAGTGGTACTGAAAATACGTACTCATAACCTCTACATCAAATGAAAACGCGAGCTTTTTGTATTCAAACTCTAAATCGTGCCAACCTGATATAGGAAGTACACCAAGCTTAACCCCGAAGAGCATCTGAAGCAGGAGCGCTAGCCAGAACGTAGGCACAGCGAACCCTATAAAAACGACTACCGTGGTGACTTTATCAAACATGCTGTATTGACGCGTCGCGGACATAATCCCGATAGGAATCGCAACGCTAAAAATAAGGATCATCGATAAAACATTTACTACTATTGTTTTCGGTAGGGACTCTTTGATCTTTTCCATTACAGATTTACCATCTTTAGTAAACGACTGCCCAAAGTCAAGAACGACGATTTTCCCCATCCAGTTAAGGTATTGAGTGTGTAGCGGTTCATCAAGCCCATACTTCTTTCGGAAACGATCTCTCGCTTCTGGATTGGACTTTTGACTCATATCACCGACAACAACATCATCAGGCTCACCCGGCGCAAGGTGCATCACCCCGAAAGAGATTATTGTAATACCGATCAACATCGGTACCATCATCAATAGCCTTTTTAAAATGTACTTGTACATAGAGAACCAACCATAAATTAAGAAGCTAGACTTTTAACACAATATTATATATCAAAAAAATTACTATTCTACTTCGTGTAGACCTGCAACTCTGTCGGAACATACCACTTAATAAAATTATAATAGATCCCGGCAGGCGCGGATTCAATATTCTGGAATCGTGAGCTGACTATCGGTAGCGCCTCACCTACAAAAAGAAACGCGTACGGTACATCCTCGGCGAGGATCTCCTGAAAGCGGTCGTAGTACTTTTTGCGTTCAGCCTGATCAAAAGTCGTCCGCCCCTTTTCGAGCAACTCATCCACCTCTTTGTTTATATAGTTCACAAAGTTCAGTTCTTTTTCGCCATCAGCCTTAGATGAGTGCCATATATCATAAGCGTCAGGGTCCTGACCGGTACTCCAACCGAGTATCACAGCGTCGAACTTTCTCTTGTTTACGTACTCATTGATAAACGTAGCCCATTCGTATATGATGAAATTTACCTTTATGCCAACCTCACCGAGCTGTTGCTGGATGATTTGGGCGACACTGCTTCTGACACTGTTCCCCTGGTTGGTGATGATAGTAAACTCAAAAGGCTTACCATC
>JAJRXV010000069.1 GCA_024276115.1 Deltaproteobacteria bacterium | reverse complement strand
CGCGACCAGCTCCTCGATGCTCGGCGGGAACATGTTCACCTGCGTTCTGCTACCATATCTGTATGCCAAAAGTCGCCTCCAATGTGTTTAAACTTTTACGCATTATAACATACATATCGCACACTTACAAGCTTTATTGTGTTAAAAAAACGGTTTTTTTTAACCTTTTCCCCGGTGCTGGCGATAAAATAATCAGGGCAGGGCAAAGAGTAATAATCTTTGCGAGGGGGATGCGACACAGTCTGGGAGTCATGCCCGCCAATGTTCTTATTGTTGGCGCGGGTACAGTCGGGAGTAACGCTGTCAAAATCGCCGTTGGTATGGACGCGCGAGTGACCGTAATGAATAAAGTTGAGCGGCAACTTGTCCACCTCGATGAGATCTACGCAGGGAAAGTGAACACTCTGATGGCGAACGAATACAATCTAGCGAATGAGATACAGCTGGCTGGTCTGGTTGCAGGCGCGGTGTTGATTCTAGGCGCGAAAGCTCCGAAAGTAATCACCCGCGAGATGGTGGGCAGATGAAAAACGGTGCTGTAATAGTAGATGTTGCCATCGACTAGGGTGGTTGCTGTGAGACTAGCCGCCCGACTACGTATTTTGAGCCTATATTCACTGTTGATGGTGTTATGCACTCCTGCGTCACAAATGTTCCCGGCGTTGTATCTATGACCTCGACTTTCGCCCTCACTAACGCGACGATGTCATATATCTCAGCTATCGCGATAAGCGGGTTTGAACAGTCGATCGCGAGCAATCCGACTCTGAAAAACGGTGTAAACGTCATCGGTGGCGTACTTACAAAGAAAGCGGTAGCTGACTCGCACGGGTTGGCGTATTCTGAGTTTTAATTTTTTTTGATACCTTAAGATAAGACCCTGAAACAAGTTCAGGGCGATGCTACTTTTGATACCTCCTAGCTTTTCTACGGGGTAGTTCATTGGAATGACTTGGAGGAGAGGGGGGAGAAGTATTGCGTTCCCCGGTGTGACTGGAGGATCTCCTTGACGAGCTCTTCAAAATCATTAGGAGTGTTGACAAAATCAATCTCGCTGGTGTTAATTATCAGAAGCGGAGTATCGCTATAGTAGAAGAAGAAGTCGTTATATGCCTTTATGAGGTCTTTTACATAATCGAGAGTTATAGATTTTTCGTATTTGTAGTTCCGGCTACGTATCCGTTGCATTATGACTTCAATGTCAGCCTGTAATAATATAACCAGGTCAGGCTTGGGAATGTTGGGCTTGAGCAGATTATATACCTGGGAATAAAGCGCGAGCTCATCCTCGTTCAAGTTCAACTGCGCGAATATCATATCTTTCGCGAAGCAGTAATCGGCTACGAGTGATCTCTGCAAAAGATCCATCTGGGCTATTTGGCTTTGCTGCTGGTAGCGGTTAAGCAGGAAGAACATCTGCGTTTGGAACGCATGAGCCTGGTTATCCTGATAGAAGTCTTCCAAAAACGGATTCTTATCGTACTTCTCAAGGATAGTGCGTCCATCAAACCTGTCGGCAAGCATGTGCACTAGGCTTGTTTTACCGACCCCGATCGGCCCCTCGACAACAATGTACTTTGAACGTTCCATTTCTGACTCCTAGTAGGATATAGTATGCTAAAATTATCACAGGTTGTTGAAATTGTCAATAGCTTGGGCGTAAACCTCCAGAGGTAGACCTCCAGAGGTAGACCTCGCATTCAAGCAAATAAAATTTATTTATGAAAACGTTTTTTTTCTTGACATATTAGCTTATTATAAATATATTAGCTTACGGGGTAAATAATTGGTCTTTTTTTAAGCGAGAAAAATAACGAATTGCTCATGCTAAAAAGCTTTAATCATTAGTATACTTAAATAATAATAATTTAAAGGGAGGAGAATTAAATGAACAAGGCAGATTTAGTAGCAAATATCGCGGACTCAGCTGAAATTTCAAAGATTGCCGCGGCAAAAGCGTTAGACGCGTTTACCACAACGGTAACGAAAACTCTTAAGAAAGGCGACAAAGTCACATTGGTTGGTTTTGGTACGTTCTCTGTTGTTAAGAGAAAAGCGAGAAACGGTGTTAATCCTCAAACTGGTGACAAAATCAAGATCAAAGCAAGAAAAGTCCCTAAGTTCACTTGTGGAAAAGCTTTAAAAGAAGCAGTTAAAAAGAAGTAGTTCTCTTTAATATCTAATAATTTAAGCCCTGTCCAGCGTTTATGACGTTTTATGGGGCTTTTTTAATACTATTAACCCGGCGATAAATTATCAAGACTTCTGCGCGACTCCAAAACTGTCGTCCTGAATTCATTTCAGGATCTGGTAACTCTATAAATGCGGGTAGATCCCGAAACCAGTTCGGGACGACGGCAGGAGTCTTATACTTTATCGCCGGGTTACTATATCTTATCTATAAAATATCTTTTACAATCCAATAATAAATTTGCGAATTGATTTGACAGTTGTTTTTTTTCGTGTACCATAATTTCATAACCAAGGATAATGATAGAGACATATTCTCTAGAAAGGGGGTATTGATGCGGTTAAAGAATATTGCGTTATCGTTTGCTTTTGTTTTTTTCTGTGTGGTAAGCGTTTGCGCCAGCACCCCTAAGCAGGGTTTGATAACAGCTTATGACGTATATATCCCACCTGCTGACCCGGCCACTAAAGGGAGCATCCCTGAAGTGATTTTGAAAGCTAAGTTTGAGCGGGAGGGGATTCTAAATATTAACCCTGATGTCAAAAAAGAAGTGTTGTCATTTTACATCGACGGGAAATTTCACTCAGAAGCAAAGACGATTGAGGATGGTTTCGCGAAAGTCATTTTTCAGCCACCAGAGCGGAAAAACTACGTACTGACAGTGAAGCTTGAAAAGTCTAAGAAGTATAAGGCGAAAGAAGAGAGTGGCTTGATCTACGCCATTGACCCATCTAAGCCTACGATTATCGTTGATATCGATAACACGGTCTCCATTACAAAAGAATCTTCTTTGATTTTCAATGATTTCGACAAGAAGAGCAAGCCCTTAAAAGACGCTGTAAAAATAGTACGTGAGCTGACCGATCACTACAACCTCATTTTTATTACCGCGCGTGAGGATGCGTTTCTTCAGAAGACCCGCAGTTGGATGAAGGCGTGGGATTTTCCGTTATTACCGATATTTTATGCGGACTATGGGCAGACGCCACTCTCTCAGCTCAAGTTCAAGACCGAGGCGGTAGCGAAAGTAAAGCGGGATATCAAAAATGTATTCCTCGGTATCGGTGACAAGGACCATGATGCGAAAGCGTATCTGAAAAACGGTCTAAAAGCATACATAATCAGGGAAAAAGGTAAGGTGCCTGAGGGTGCCATTATGATGCGCGACTGGCAGGAGATAAGAAAAGAGTTGATTAAGGAGTGATCTGACCTTTATACGTAAAGCGTTAATGCTTTTTCTCGCGATTTATCGTTTATTGTTGACAAAACAGAGCATTCTTTATATGATGAAGAGCATTTAATGTTGCACAAATTTCAGGGTGAATATACTTTTTTTAGGAGAAAAGATATGAAGTCCAAAAGAATATTAGTTGTCGATGATGAGCCGCACATCCTCTTTATTCTGGAGAAGGAACTGCTGAAGCATGGGTGTATCATTGATAAAGCTGAAAGCGGGGCGGATGCGATAAAGCTTTTGAAAGAGAGAGAATATGACATTATGATACTTGATATTATGATGCCGGCTATGAGTGGTATTGAGGTATGTCAGTGGATCAAGAGTAACCCAAAGACCGAAAGCAAACCGATTGTGATTCTCTCTGCGGATCAGGATGAAAGAGATAAGGATAAGTGTATCAGCCTTGGTGTCTCGGACTATATCACTAAACCATTCCGACCAAAAGATATTGCCGCCAGGATAAAAGAAATTTTAAATAAATATTCGAAGAGCTGATCTGGTGGTCGGTTTCAGCATGACCGTCAGATCATTTTCGCTTGATGTTCTGCCTGTTTGACGCGATTGTATTACCATTAGATTTTGGTGCGACACCCGCTTGGTACTCAACCCCAACATTATTTTTCACGATGCTGTTTCTTGTCAACTTTGGCTTAGCGCCGGTAAAAAGCTTTATACCTACATCATTCCCTGTTATCTTGTTTTTTTCTATATTCGCTTCTTCCTTACCGTAACAGCCGATTCCGAGCTCATTTTTAGAGATTGTATTCCTGCGGATATTTGGTTGCGATTTGCTACCGTAGCTGATGCCCCACTCATTTTTTGTGATGAAATTGTACGTTATGTCCGGTGTCGAACTCCCTGCGGAGTCTATTGCGGTATCGCATTTTTGAAATACTGTCGCGTTTATTTTTGCACTTGATGATCCCGTTATGTACGTACCTATACTACAACGGCTTATCGTGCAACTGTCGATTTTTACAGGAGTATTATTGGCTATAGCAACCCCGAACACAGCGTTTTCTATTACGCAGTTTTTTATCACAGAAGCTGAAGCGCTGTCGATAAATATACCCGACCACTGATAACCCTTCTTCCCCTTTTTGCGCTTTTTCCCAAAGTAGACCTTCCACTTCTTTGTGCCCGTTGCTTTTAGTGTACCGTAAACGATGATGTTGCACTTACCCTTCTTTGAGAGGCGGTTAAGCGGTAGTTGGGCGTCATAATCGCTACCATTTTCAGGGAATATTATCTTTGTCCCTGGTTTGATCCGCAATGTCATACCCGCCGGGACGATGATGTCACCGGTAACAAATATTTTACCTGACCATACTTCGCTTCTGATGAGGGTACCGGTTTTCTCGACCCGCTTCCGTCTTTTTTTTGCCAAGCTTTCTGACGGAAGGAGAAGTAGGAGTAGCGACAAAAGGATTAACGGTAATCGAAATCTGTTTTGCAAGTTTAACATATAATAAATTTAACAAAAAAAGGCTCTATCCGCAAGTGGTTTAAAGAAAATACTATCAATGTGAGGTTTTACTGTGATTCGATTGGTTTGTTTATAACTTTGAATTTAAAGTAGTACAGGGTTAAACGTATGCCTAGGTAACCAGATGTTATAGTGAGTAAGGTGGCAATAATTATTGTAGACCAAAATAAGAAGGTGAATGATTCGAGACTTATTAGCACCCCTAATATCTCTGAAGCCGCTCCAATAATGCTAAACACTATACCGGCGATTAGCAGGTAAATGTTACGGGGTTTAAATATAAGCAAGGCGCCGAGAATGGTGAAAAGCGCTACAGGCATGAAACAGATTATAAACGAAGGGTCAGAGACACTTATGGTGTTTAGTTGCACTACGCCAGCTAGAATACCAAAAATGATTATGATAACACCCATTCGGCGTGATGCCGATTTCATCTCCTGCTTTAATGCCTTAATATCATGGTAGTTCTCGTCCGCGCCATCATCGTCCTCTTTTTTAAGCGCCGCGTTGGTCATGATTTTTTTTTCACGTAAAAACCCCGCGTTTATCAACGCTTCTTCTGCCGCTTTCTTTACATCGTTATCGCTGTCATATTTTGTTATGGAAAGGAGTATCACTGACAGATCAGGCACTTGCAGTATAGAGATGAGATTTATCCCGGTTTTTCTGATGTACGGTGAGTCATCATCTAACAGGTCGATCAGGTTTTGCTCCTCGCGTACCCTCCAGTTTGCGTCAAGTTTATCGAGAGTTGTTAACGCCTCTTTGAGCGACCAGTAACCCCATATCTTACCGCTCTTCAGCGCCTTGATGAGGGGCTCTAACGCTCGCGTGTCACCAAGCTCTCTCAGTTTACGTATCGCGTCCTCATGGACTATAGGGCTGTCGCTACTTAGGTCGGCGATCATATTGTTCAGCTCGTGAGGTGTTGCCGTTTTAATCGTTTGGTCTGGTATGATATTTTTTTTGTTTGATTCCATAAGCTTATGATTTGAGCTCCAGCAATAAAATCTTATATTAGTATATGTAGCAAAATAACCAAAGAAATCAAGCGTTTTCCTTGCCAAATAGTAAAATCCTTGATTTACAGGCTGGCTTGATGTATTTTAGCACAAAAATATCATACGATTTGTACTTATTAATTAACCTGGCTATAAACAATATAGTGTTTTCGCACCGCATAGTTCTAAGTCCAAAAACTGTCATTCCCGAAGTAGTAATCAGGAACCCAGGACTAAAATAGGTTGAGTAAAAGCGAAAAACTAAGTTTAACTGGACATTTGGAGCATGGATATCCAATAGAAGCACTCGGCGATGACGTTGTGGCAACACTTTTGGGATGACATTTCAAATAACGCGCGGTAATAATTAATAAGCAGATACAAAAACCGTTGATATTGCGCTCATGACTACTTATTTTATTGCCGGGTTAATAACTCTTAGTGCAAGCCTCGCCACGCCTCTTCGCCCGTAGCACCTCTGCCACACTCCACGCCTGCAGGATACACCCGCGCGGGGTATGCGGTTCATCACCATCGAATATCTCAGACACGCCACCGAGCCCACCATCGCACAGCTGATCCGCATAAGGCTGCATAATAAGCTCTATCTCTTTCATCTGCTCCTCTCCACAACCGTTCACCTTGAGGAAAGCGTCTATGAACGCACCGATGAGCCAGCCCCAGACAGTCCCCTGGTGGTACGCCCTGTCGCGCTCGTACTGATTCCCTTCATATCGCCCGATATAATTTTCATTGTATCTTGTCAGCGATCGCAGTCCGTACGGAGTGAACAGCTCGTTGTACACCTTCTTAAACACAGCGTGTTCTTTTTCGCTATCGAGTATCGAGTGCTTCAGGCTCACAGCGAATATCTGGTTAGGCCGCACGCTCGCGTCCTTCTGATCGACTGAGAGGAGGACATCATACAAGCACTGCTCAGAGTCGTTCCAGAATTTTTTGACAAACGACACACGTACCTGCTCCGCCAGATCTTTGTAGGTCTTTTTCTTCTTATTATCCCGGGTAAGCTCCTCTAAGGCACGCAGGACATTATACCACAAAGCATTCACCTCGACTGGCTTGCCGTGCCGCTTGATAACCACCTCGTCACCTACACGCGCGTCCATCCAGGTCAACTGCGTCGTCTCGTCACCACCGTAAACAAGCCCGTCCTCATCGACTTTTATGTTAAAATCCGTACCGATCATGTAATTTCTGAATATCTCCTCAAACCACGGCATGAGCTTATCGTACATAAACTCATCGTCCCCGGTCTCAAGGTAATAAAGATAACCTATGTAAACAAACCATAGCGACGCGTCAATAGTGTTATATTCGGGCTTGCCCTTAAAATCGGAGAAGCGGTTCGGTATCAACCCATGTCGCATAGTCTCACCAAACGCCGTCAACACCCTTTTCGCGTCATCATATCGCTTCGTCTCAAACAGCAGTCCCGGGATTGATATCATAGAGTCACGCCCCCAGTCGCTAAACCAGTAGTACCCGGCGATTATAGTCTTGTTCTCTTCACCCTTATTGACGATAAATTTATCCGCCGCTAAGATGAGGTGCTTCTCACAATCATCCTTGCAACCCGCCTGTTTAAGCAACGCCTCTTGTCGCGCCAGCTCACTCTCACGCAGTTTTACCGGATCATAACCGCTCACATCATGCTCACTCAGGATAACATGGAACGTCTTTGTCCCCTTTACCCACGCGGAAAACTTCCCCGGATTGTAGAGGTCTTCCTGAAAATTCAGCCCGCGTGACTGTTCGATTTCATATTCCATGTTTTTGTACCAGACCCCAGCCTTGGAGTAGTCCATATTATCGGCGCGGATAAACACCGTAGGCATCTCTTCAAACGGCTTCAGCCTTATCATGTTGTCGTTGACCAAAGTAGTATTGCCGAAGAATGACGGTGTCTCACGCATCAGCCAGTGAAAATCGCGACAGACGACAAGCGGTGAGAAAGAGAAGAGTACACTCTCCTCAGGTGAGACAACCGTATACCTGACAATCGTCGTATTCTCACCGTACACCATGAATACCTCCTTCTCAACAAAAACGTTTCCGACATTGAAAACGATCTTCGGGAACGGGTAGAGGGAAAAATTCAGCGCGTGCATATACCCCTCTGGCGAGAGCGTAAACGGATACTTGTTCGTCGAGAGAAAATAGTACTCCTGCTGTCGCTGCAGGACTTCCTCAAGCTTTGACACAAGCACCGTCCTGCCGACGGGCGGTTTGAGCGCCGCGACCAGCATACCGTGATATCTGCGGGTGTTGTAGCCCGCGAGAGTAGATGAGGCGTACCCACCAATACCGTTACTCACCAGCCATTCTTTTTTGTCATAGCGTTATAATCGCTTAGTATATCCTTGCCGAATGATATCAAGACCTTACTCCTTCTATTTTATGTATTTTCAGTAGATTGGTCTGCCCGGTCGCTATGATCGGCATACCGCAGATGATTATGATAACATCCCCGACCGAAGCGATATTTTCAGATAACAACTTCTTTTCGACCACATCTATTATTTCTTCTAGGCTTTTGACCAACTTCATCTTTATCGGGGTCACGCCCCAGTAGACGTTAAGTTCCCTGACGACACGGTCATCAGATGAAAAGCAGACTATCGGGGTCGATGGTCGCACATTTGAGATGAGTTTACCGGTGTAGCCCGACATCGTAAACGCGACTATCGCCTTAGCGTTCAGCTCATACGCCGAATGCTCCGCGATGCGCGAGACGGTCTTTGAGAACGATACAGACTTCTCTTTATCTAGCCTAGAGAATGTCTTCTTCCAGATACTGCTTCCCTCCACCTCAAGGATTATCTTCGTCATCATCTTGACGGCTTTCACCGGGTGGTGTCCGGCCGCGGTCTCACCAGAAAGCATAAGCGCGTCTGAACCGTCAAATGTGGCATTGGCGACATCAGACGCTTCAGCTCTAGTCGGTCGTGGGCTTTCGGTCATAGAGTCAAGCATCTGCGTAGCGGTAATCACAAACTTCCCCGCCTTGACAGCCTTCTCTATGATAGTTTTTTGTAAGACCGGCACCTTCTCCGGGCTCATTTCTACACCAAGGTCACCGCGCGCTATCATCACACCGTCTGTCACCTCGATAATCGCGTCAAGGTTACTTATCGCCTCAGGCTTCTCAAGCTTCGCGATCACTGGTATCTTCTTGCCGCTCCTAGCGATTATCCCCTTCACCGCGAGTATATCCGCCGCCTGCTTCACAAACGATACCGCGACAAAGTCAAGGTCATTCAATATCGCGAACTCAAGATCCGCCTCATCTTTTTTTGTGACAGCGGCAATATCAGACGTGATCCCCGGTAGGTTGATCCCCTTGTTATCCTTTAGCGTGCCGGGCACAGTCACTTCACAGATGACTTCCTGATGCGTAACCTCCTTCACCATCATCTGTATCTCGCCATCATCAAGCAGAATGTTGTCACCCTCTTTCAAAATTGACGGTAGCTCTTTAAACCCTGTGGAAACGCGGCTGTTATCACCGAGAACGTCATCAGTAGTTATCGTAAACAGCTGCCGCTCCTCAAGAACCGTCGAACCACCCGCGAACTTCTTCACACGTATCTTCGGTCCCTGTAGATCACCGATGATTGATATACTCCTCTTCATATCAGCGCTGACACGGCGTATGAGAGCAATACTCTTTTTGTGCTCCTCATGCGTCGAGTGCGAGAAGTTCATCCTCGCGACATCCATCCCCGCTTTCACCATCTTACAAAGGGTATCATAATTATTACAAGAGGGTCCTATAGTACAAACTATTTTGGTCTTTTTCATAGCGATATTCCTTAATTAGTTCTTTATGCCTTGTAGGGTAGGCTATGCCCACTGATAAGTAGTGAGGTTTCAGCGGATTGTGCTGTGTGTTTTTTCGTGGTGGGCAGTACACCCTAACTCCCTGACTCTCGCAAGCGTATATTCTCTACACTTAATTTATACCGAGATTACCAGGAAAGTCAAACAATTACTAAAGTTTCCCCGAAAATAAACAAAGCAAAAAATCCCGAAAATAAACAGGGAGAAGAGAACCTCCACGCAAGAGGCTTCTATCCACCTGTTATTGCATGGTATATGCGGTTTTGTGGAGAAAAAAACGGGGGAATTCGAGAGTATAATACACCTTGACATAACCACCTGAACAAAATACAATGCCTACTGATGAGAACACGAATATTCCTTTTGTTAATAATGGTTGTGTTGTTGCTGATGTGCGCCTATCTTCCGGCGCGTGATTTCCCATTTATGTTCGACAGCGTGGGGAACATCACCGGAAACTCGAACATCCGTGTCACATCGCTATCCACGACCAACCTGTACAAAGCCGCCATGTCGAATCATGGTGGCTTCCGACCTATACCGTATTTGACTTTCGCGCTGAATTACTACTTCTCAGGAGCCGACCCTGGATGGTATAGAATCGTCAATATATTCATCCACCTAACCAACATAATTTTACTCTGCTGTATCCTTTTTCATCTGCTAAAATCATATATAGACAAAAAATACCTGCGTTACCTACCGGCTATCCTCGCCCTGTTTTGGGGGCTACACCCGACCGCGTCACAATCGGTCACTTACATCGTCCAGCGGATGAACTCGCTGATGGCGCTCTTTTACCTTCTGACTCTGCTGTTTTACATTTTAGCTAGGCAGAAGAAAAAGCCGCTCCTCTTTATAGCGAGTGGTGTGTCGTTTCTGTTAGCGATACTTAGCAAGGAGAACGCGGCGATACTACCGGTGATAATATGGCTGATAGAGTTGTATTTTTTCGCTCCGGACAGTAAGCGTTTTTTCAAGAAGAGCCTGCCGTATATTGCAGGAGTTATGGCGCTACTGGCAACCATCTACATATTTAATTCTAACGAAATCGGCGTCTTCCTTCAGAGTGGGTACGCACAGCGGAGTTTCACAATGGCTCAACGCGTGCTGACAGAGTTCCGGGTCGTGATCTACTACCTTTCGCTTCTATTCTTCCCGTACCATAATCGGCTCACTATCGACCAATACTTTACACCATCGACATCACTATTATCACCGATGGATACTTTTGTTTCTCTGGTCTTGATCATTACGCTGATAGTCTTCGCGGCTGCCCGCTTCAAGAAAAACCGTTTGATATCATTCGGTATCGTGTTCTATTTCGTAACCCTGATCATCGAGTCAAGCGTGATCGGGCTTGAACTCGCGTATGAGCACAGACTATACATACCATCTATTGGACTGCTCTTTGTACTAGCCGGCATAGTCACCGCACTACCAAGTTTTTTTGAGAAGAAGTCTGTACAACGTCTGTCAATAGCACTCTCCGCCGCGCTGGTTTTGTCATTTACGTATAACACATACATGCGTAATATGGTGTACCGAGACACAGTGACGTTTTTAGAAGACGCTATTAGCAAAGCGCCGAAACGGGCGCGTTTGTACAACAACCTTGGGAATGAGTACAAAAAGCTTGCCCGGCTTGCGCAAGATAAAGAGAAGCGGAGTGAGTACCTTGACAAGGCTGAGGGCTGGTATTTGGGCGCTATTCGGGTAAGACCGGATTATGGTGAGGCGTACAACAATCTCGGGAACCTGTACCGGAAGAAAAAACAATACAAGGCGGCGTTAAGCAGTTATGAGATCGCTATGGAATATCTCCCGAAGTCAAAATACATACTAAACAACTACGCGACATCATTGCGTGATTTCATGCGCTACGATGACGCGAAGTATTACCTGAAAAAAGCGCTTTCTATCGACCCATGCTACCAGACCGCGGTATTGAATATGGTAACAGTGTACGAGTATGAGAATGATAGCGAGAGAGCGAGAAAAGTCTTGAAAAAACTGATAAGTTGCCAACCCGCGAATATTATTCCTTACGCTTCGCTGGCAAATATATTGATTCGCGAAGATGCTGAAAAGGACGCGATATCCTTGATGGAACAGTTTATCGAGCGTAACCCCGGCTCAGAATACGTAAGCAAGGCAAAGCTGGTGATTGAGGATTTAGAGAATAACCACTAGGGGTAGCTAATGCTCCTGCCGTCCAAAACCTCCAAACGTCGTCCCGAACTGGTTTCATCTTAAAATGCGACGGGGTATGTACTTCCTGCTCGCACCGTCCAAAACCTCCAAACGTCGTCCCGAACTGGTTTCGGGATCTGTACACGGGCTTAACTTTAGGGGGAATCCCCCCCCTAAAGTGTATTGGGCAACATGCCCTTAGGGTACTCCGTTGGAAGTACCCTATCCTACTTCGACAATACGCTGTCAGTCAGCCCTCGGATGATATCGATTGTATACCTTCTTCATCCGCTCGCTGGTGATATGAGTATATATCTGTGTCGTGGAAATATCACTGTGACCAAGCATCAGCTGCACCGAACGGAGGTCGGCGTTGTGTTCGAGCAGGTGAGTGGCGAAGGAGTGCCTCAATGTATGCGGGGTGATGTTCTTATCTATACGGGCTATGAGCGCGTATTTTTTTATCAGCTTCCATACGCCAACGCGTGAAAGGCTTTTCCCGCCACGGGCGTTGACAAAAAGGAATCCCTTGTCCGCGAGCTTATTCTTGACTAGCTTCCCCCTACCCTCATCGAGGTACTTTTGGAGCCAGCGTGAGGAAATCTCCCCAATCGGTACGATCCTCTCCTTACTCCCCTTACCAAAGACATTGATAAACCCCATGGTAAAATTTAGGTTCCCGGTCTTCAGAAAAACGAGCTCAGAGACCCGCAGTCCGGTGGCGTACATCAGCTCCAAGAGTGCTTTATCGCGGAGACCGATATCACTTTCACTGTCCGGCGCGTCGAGCAGATCGTTTACATCCCGCTCAGAAAGATATATCGGTAGTTTCTGAAATATTTTTGGGGTGTCAATGTTCGATGTGGGTGAGTTAGCGATCAGTTTTTCCCGGGATAAGAACTTAAAGAATGTCTTCAAGGCTGAGAGGTTGCGAGAGAGCGATCGCACCGAGATACCGCTTTCTCTTAGACCAGACATGTATAGCAACACGTCAGAAGCTGTCACCGCGTCAAGGTCATGAGTGCTTCGCGATTCGATAAAATCAACAAACCGGTTGATGTCTCTTGAATAAGCGAGTATGGTGTTTTCCGCCAACCCTCTTTCTACTTGCAGGTAGTTAAAAAACGTGTCAACTAAGTAGCTTAAATTTTCTGCCATCGCTTCTCTTTAAATTATTTTTCCCATGGTTGAATTATCGTTTAGGTATCGCTTTTATCTTTGTCTTGCCATCGACGACTTCTATTTTGAATTCTACCTTTTTGCAATTATACTTAGTTTTTAGCTGTTCAGCCTGCTTGCTTAAAGCTTTATGAAACGTTTGGTAGCTTAGCTTCTTACCGCTCTCGTTACAGCTAGCTTTCGCGTCCATCAGGTCAGAATACAGGTCGTGATACTTATGCTCTTTCGGATTATCGTCAGTGCCTCTGGCTCTGACTATCGGCGCGGCCTTCTCTTTTAGCGCGAGCTTAAACTTGTCCCTCTCATACGTACCATCCTCTATTTTACGTTGAATCCTGGTCCAGTATTGATTATAGGTGCTGAACCTGGCGCAAAGCTGCTTAAACTGAAAGCGTTGCGCTGTATTCATAATGTTACCGGCGAGAGTATGCCTTATGAGCCTCTCTAAAGTACGTTTCTTGGCTATAGGCTCAATTTTAACAATACCCATGAAGTATGATTCATACTCAACTTTTAAGTCACTTATATCATTCTCTAATTTCTGCATGAATGATCTATTTATTTTTTTGGATACCAGCTCCATATCAAAACCCTCTCTTGTTTTTAAGTATATAGCAAATCAATAGCAATAATCAAGGAGAAATATGCTCTTCTGCCAGAACGCGGGGGTAGTAGCGGTAATCTCTCTAATCGCGGAACTATCCAACAAAATTTCCATTGAACATTTACGCCTATTATATTATAGTGCCATCATGATGAATACAGAACCGAACAAGAATTATAGCCCGGAGATTTACCGGTATATCTCTAAGACACCTTTGGTCACTTTGCCCGAAATAAACAATGAGTTGAACACTCAGCTGTTTTTTAAGAGTGAACATTTGCAAGAGACCGGTTCATTCAAGTTTCGTGGCGCGATGAATTTCGCGCTGAACATCACCGGGGAAGAAAAAAGCGCGGGGATCTGCATATCATCATCAGGGAACTTCGCGATCGCGATCGTTACCGCGTGTAACCTGCTCAATATCAAGATAAATGAAATGATTCTGCCAGTGGGGGTAAAACCGAGTAAACTTAGCTTTATCAAAAAGTTTTG
The DNA here is from genome assembly GCA_024276115.1 of Deltaproteobacteria bacterium. Lineage (GTDB taxonomy): Bacteria > Desulfobacterota > JAJRXV01 > JAJRXV01 > JAJRXV01 > JAJRXV01. Next base: position 6,420 of record JAJRXV010000069.1, on the reverse strand, counting down.
TGACGCGAAGATAATTTATTATACACCTGAAGAGACCAGGCAATCAAAAATAGAAGAGATCAAAAACAGCTCAAGCTCATTTTATATCGCCCCGTCAGATGACGAAAGATTTTGCCTCGGCTACCAAACCTTAGTCGAAGAGATACAAGAAGCCGAGGGTGATGTCGATTATATTTTGTTCCCTGTCGGGACTGGCGGTCTCATAAGCGCGAGCGCGTTACAGTCACGAAGAACTGCGCCAGTCACGAGGATAATCGGTTGTGAACCGGCGAATATTGACGACGCGTATAGATCGTTTCGCGCGGGGGAGTTGTGCATAGATAATAGGGGCGTCTCGATCGCTGACGGTTTGGTGGAGAATATAAGCCAAAATACGTTCAGCGTAATAAACCGAAATGTCGATGATATCATCATCGTCACTGAGGAAGAAATAATCGGCGCGGTAGATTACTTAAAACATAAATGCAATCTCAATGTTGAGCCATCTTCAGCGGTACCGATGGCGGCTTTGTTAAAATATCGGTCCCGGTTTGAGGGGCGAAAAGTCGTTATTGTCCTGACCGGTGGAAACCATGAAAAGGTTACACCGAGTGAGCTTTTGGGGCAGTCTGATTGAGCGGAGCTAATCCCTTCGATTCTGTTGGTCGCACCTTTTTTTTCAATAACTTACAACACCATATTTTTGAGAGTGCAACCTTATCTGCCCAGCTCGTTATTAAGGCTCTGGTACGATTGCTCCGCGCGCTCATGTATAGCGTTTTTGTCTATCGCGACGGCCTGATCTGTTTCTGAGCCGCAGGCGGATAGCAGGAGCATGCTTATCATTATCGCGGATATAAATTTGAGAACTATTTTCATTGTGACCTCCAGTTTATGATATTATGATAATTATACCAGAAGAAAAAGAATTTACAATAGCTCGCGCGCACGCCCCCCCTACGGAATAAAAATACTTGACTCAAAATAAATTAAATGTAATATTGTGATAATGTTTTTTTTAATCTAAAGTACCGAGAGAAAGGATCAGCGTCGTGGGTGTATTAAAAAAACTTAACGATAAGATAATGAGCCGGCACATCCCATTCTCGGGCGTCTTTGAGCTCACCAGCAAATGTAACCTCGGTTGCGATTACTGCTACGTCTCTCTGTTGCGAGACGAACTTTCCTTCGATGAGATCACTTCCATACTCAACTCTCTCGCGTCTGCCGGGACGATGTTCCTTACGCTGACCGGTGGCGAGGTGTTTCTGCGTGACGATTTTCTAGACATAGTCAGGTACGCGCGCAAAAAAGGGTTCGCGCTCCGGATCTTCACCAACGGCACTCTGATGAGTGATGACGCGCTCGCGCTCTTTAAGGAGCTTTCCGGGATCTTCGTCTCGATAAGCATCCACGGTAAAGACGCCGCGACCAATGACGCGTTCACAAAATCCGCCGGTTCCTTCGACAAAATAATCGACCGTGTAAAAAAGTGTAAAGAGCTCGGTATACCAGTGCGGCTAAAGTGTACATGGACAGAGCATAACATACCTCAATATAACGACATCCACGTTCTCGCGGATAGCCTCGACGTACCGCTTACTGCGAGTTTGCTTTTCAGCCCAAAATCTGACGGAACGTTTTCGCATCTTTCGTGCAAAGCGGCAGAAGAAAAGATGGCGGAACTTATCCACGCGGAGTACAGCAAGATATCGGATTTTCAGGAGTTTTATGACAAGAAGTATAAAAACACTCAATCGGTAACGAAAGAGCGTGGCGGGAAACACCTCTGCGCCGCGGGCATATCGCTTTTCCGAATAAGCGCGGACGGCAGCCTTTACCCCTGCGTGCTCATGCAGAACCGGCTCGGCAACCTCAAGGAGGAGAGCTTCGACAAGATATGGTCAGAAAATGAGTTTTTGGCGACGCTCAGAAACTTCCGGCGCAAGGATGTAAGCGAGTGTCAGAGTTGTGAAGAATTTAATTATTGTTTTCGATGCCTTGGCATAACTCAGTTAGAGGGTGGGGATATGTTTTCCCGCTCAAATGAGGCGTGCTTAAAGGCTAAGTTGCGAAAAAATGTTGTAGAACAGTTATGGAAGGAGGTGAAATAATGGAGAAGAAAGAATATGTTCAGCCACAAGTTGAGTCAGAAGAAATATTTGAGCAGACAGCGTTGTCATGCGGAAGCTTAATCGCTCTCGGTGACGCTAAAGATGGCGGTGACTGTGACCACACAATGAGCTAATAGCCGATTGCTACCGGCAATATTGATTGTTGGCGGTTGTAGTTATCTGATAAGGCTAATGTGATATCCTGGGAGGGTTGCCCTGCTGGCGGCTCTCCTAGACTAAAAAAAGGTGTTAAAAATGGAAAACTGTATTTTTTGCAAGATAGTAAACAAAGAGATCGCCTCTGAAATACTCTATGAAGACGATGAGTTGATAGCGTTTTACGACATAAACCCAATGGCGCCCGTACATATCCTCTTAGTAACTAAAAAGCATGTCGCTAACATCAGCGACCTGAGTGATGACGACCATGCTCTCGCGTGCAGAGTGCTTTTCGCCGCGAAGGAGCTCGCGAAAAAATTCAATCTTGACGAAAGCGGTTTCAGACTGGCGCTAAACAATAACGCTGACGGTGGGCAGGAGGTATTCCACCTGCACGCGCACATATTAGGTGGCAAAAAGCTTGGCAAAATGTGTTAACCCCCTACATAAACAAATGTAAAAGTTATGTTTAAACTGATTTGGTTTTGCGACATTCCTTAAAAAATTGTGTATAATAAAATAAAAATCAAGGGACAGATCCAAACCGTCTATGAAAAAAATTATATATTTGCTAGTTCTTTTTTCACTATTTTTCCTGCTTACAACTAAAGCATCATTCGCGCTAAACGAAGCGGAGTACATGGATCGTGAAACGCGGATTAGCATGGATGTCAGTTTTGGTTTCGATAACACAATAAAGAAGGGGGGCTACAACCACGCGGTCTTCTTCATAAAAAACGATGGAAAGAGCTTCAAGGGTAAACTCTCGGTCAAGGTCGGGAGCGGCTACTCAAACAGCGACAACGCTTTGACGACAACGCAACAAATCTACCTGCCGGAACTCTCAAGAAAACGGATATACATCTATTTTTATTGCCCGCCAAGAATATCATCAGGCGCGGCGATCACATTTGAGCTCACATCAGAAAAAGACGCTCTGATATTTTCCACCAACATGGTAGCCGAAAAGGGGCTTAATATCGTCAGTAGCGAAAAGCAGTACGGGCGTATCTCCGGATTCCTCACCGTGGTGATCTCTGACAAAAATTTCGGGTACGATTTTTTGACTGGCACTAACACCGGTAGTTCAACGCCCGCCGCCCGCCGAACAGGGAACTACGTCCAGATACGGGACCATAACCTGAAGTACCCGACTTATGAATCTCTACCGGATGACAGCCTCGGTTATGACGGTGTAAACCTGATCTTGATGACGAGCATGACGGTCGCGAACCTGAGCTCAGAGCAAAGAAAAGCGATCTTCAGATACGTAAACGAGGGGGGGAACATCCTCTTCACCAAAAGCGAAAACGACCTATGGCTGAAAGATGATTTTATAAAAAAACTCCTGCCCGGGGAGATAGCAGACATCCCGACAACGCTCGGTGTCATCGGAACATACAACCAGACAACGACCAGAAGCCGTTCATACTCAAGCTCGAGCTGGACAAGCATGAGGGAGGTCAACGCGTATGATGTGTTAGAAGTCACCGCTAGTGACGAGAAGAATATTTTTGCCGCGTTTAACACTGTACCGGTGATATTAAAAAAGAATATTGGCGGCGGCATGGTGTTCCTCACCGCGTTTGACCCGTCGCAGCCGCCGTTTGCCGGTAGTCGTGAGCGGCAGAACCTTTTTGAGAATATATTCAGCTCATTTAATTATGACATAAACAATGTAGACAGGCGCGGTGATAGTAATTTTTCTGTGGTCGGAATATTTAACAACCTTGTAAACTCGCTGATGTCTCGCGGTGTTGTCAAGAAGGCAGCCGCTTTCTTTACGATAACATTTCTTGTTTACATCATATTGCTAGGTCCTATCAACTATCTTGTCTTGAAGCGTATGAAACGTCTAGAGTTTGCCTGGCTCTCAATACCGTTGATATCACTTGCTTTCAGCACAATTTTCTTTGTCAGCGGTTACGCGATAAGAGGCGCTAAGAACCACCTCTTCACTTTCAGTATCGTGAGGGTGTATGACAAGAACAACTTCCACATAAACTCATTTTTGTCCACCTATGTCAGCGAAGCGGGGCGGTATGATCTTGACATAGAGCGTCAAAATATAGTGATAAAATCTTATACCGTGCAGGGAAGCAACCAAGAGAGTTCAAAAGAGATAGAGATAGCTGAGACGATAAGAGTAAAAGATATAGATATTAAAAAATGGTCCGAAAAGAACTTTACCCTTTCAGGCTATATCTGCGAAAACTCTGACTACAAAGTAAGCGCGACTAAGCTGAATAATAATACTTTTGAGATAGATTATGATTTCCCGTTCGCTATCGGGCGTTTGTTTTATGTTGATGGCTCGCAGGTATACAATATGAAGATAGATGAGAAGTCAAAAAAAGGGAAGCTCAAGCTGACAAAAGCGTCAGACTCATATTATAAGAGCTTGATCGACTTCGCGGCACGCGATATGCTTGACTTCAATAGCTCAAGCCGTGACTCAAGACAAAAACGCTACCGAGGTAACAACCTTGACATTCTTGGTTATATCCGATCAAAGCACTTCATTAAAGATGGCGATGATTATTTCATCGCGTTAACATCTGATGAGCTCTATAGCTATGAGCTAAAAGACACAAAATCAACTAACAAAAATCAGTCAATAATTATCATACCGGTGGACTCGAATGATTAAGATGAAAAACGTTACCAAGTACTTTGGTAAGCTAAAAGCGGTTGACAGGATCAACCTTTCAATATCCGCGGGCGACATTTACGGATTTATCGGTCCCAACGGCGCCGGTAAGAGTACCGCGCTCCGTATGCTCGCAGGTCTTATGCGACCATCTTCTGGCAAGGTGACGATATGCGGCTATGACGTGGTAAAAGATCGGGCGGAGGTTATGAAACTCGTCGGATTTATGCCTGATGTATACGGTATGTATGAGGATATGAGCGTCGAGGAGTACCTTTCGTTTTTCTGCAAGGCGAACTTCATACCTAAGAAAAAGATAAAAGGTATAGTCAATGATGTTTTGGAGCTGACCGACCTCGCTGTCAAACGGAACAGCAAGATAGAGGCGCTCTCACGTGGTATGCGACAGAGAGTATGCTTGAGCCGCGCGCTACTGCATGACCCGAAGATACTCCTGCTCGATGAGCCGGCCTCCGGGCTTGACCCAAAACTTAGGATAGAATTCCGGGCGCTGGTGAAGGCGCTTAGTCAGATGGGGAAGACTATATTCATCTCGTCACACATCCTAACCGAGCTATCGTCGTTTTGTAACAAGATAGGTGTGGTCGAAAAAGGACGGCTGCTCGTCTCAGGCTCGATAGATGAGATAAAAAAGCGGCTCGCCCCGAAGAAAAAAGTGCATGTGCGGATGATAGAGTGTCACGACGGTATCTGCCGGATATTAGAGGCTCACGAGCAGGTATTCGATGTCAAAGATAACGCTGAGCTTTTACAGTTTCATTTTGATGGTGACGACGCTGAGCTGCATGAGCTTCTTGTCAGGATGGTACACAGCAACGCGAAGATCGTCTCATTCACAGAGGAGACGTTTGACCTCGAAGATGTCTTTATGTCGATTACGAAAGGGGAAGTCTCATAAACTATGGCTATTGGTAAAACTCTAATAAACAACCCGATCATCTCTAAGGAACTCCTTATCAAGTTTCGCCACAAAAGGTTCTTCTGGATCGTTACGACCTACGCTCTCTTGACGTTCCTCATGGCGTTCTTTTCTTTTAAGGCAAGCAGGCTGACAAACTCCGCTGGTATGGTACAGCTCGACAGGATGGCACGGTTCGCGAGGGACACGTTTGAGTTCCTCTCATACTGGCAGTTCGCGATCGTCGGGATCATCACCGTATCATTCACCTCGGCGTCTATCACGTCAGAGCAGGAGCAAAGCACACTGCAACTCCTCTTCAGCTCACAGCTTGACGCGAAGATGATCATCTTTGGGAAATTTTACACAGCGGTATTTTATAATATCCTCATCGTGCTGATATTGCTACCGATGATTTCTGTGCTCTTTTCGCTCGGCGGTATAGAACTGCACGAGATATTGATGTCATACTTGATTATCATAGTTTGCACCTCTATTTTCGCGGCTCTGTCGCTCTTCTGGTCAACACTGTTCAAAAAGACCGTGCTCGCGAATATCGTATCGTATTTTAGCGGAATGGCGCTCATAATCGGACCGAT
>JAJRXV010000068.1 GCA_024276115.1 Deltaproteobacteria bacterium | reverse complement strand
TTTAGGTTGCCTCCTTAAGGCTTTTGTATTCTTCGTGCGATAACGGGCGCGGGATGTGAACGATCTTGCGTTCTTTTTTTGGTTTATCAAACGGGGTCATGATGAGGCTTCGCACGAATATTACACCAAGGAACTTGAATCCGTTATCAAAGCTGGTGACGCTCGTGTCCTCGTCGTCGAGGTCGAGGCACATTTTCTCTAATATTTCATCTGTAAGTTGCATTGCGGCCTCAGCTTTTTCACGGCTTTTGCATAAGATGATAAAATCGTCGCTGTAACGTACTATTTTGAAGCCACACTCCATGATCTCCTCGTCGAGTTCGTCGAGAAACAGGTTCGCGAGGATGGGTGATATGACCGAGCCCTGAGGGAGGCCTTTATCAAGCATTCGCAGAGACTCGCCATCGTAAACCTCTGCCCTGATCCACTTTTCAATCAGTTGACAGATACGCTCATCAAGAATGTAATCGCGCACAGTTCTGACGATTAGAGAATGCTCCACATTATCAAAGAACGCCTCTATGTCAGCGTCCACCACCCATTTGTAACCCTGCTCATAATATTTTTTTATCTGGTACACCGCCTTTTTAACAGAGCGTCCTTTCCTGTATGCGAAACTGCAATCTTCGAATTCTGGTTCGAGTATAGGTTCTATGATTTGCAGCGCCGCGGTTTGGGCGATTCTGTCACGTACTGTCGGAACGGCTAATGTACGGATGCCGCCGTTAGGTTTCGCGACCTGGATTTGCATAAGAGGGAATGGAGCGTAAGCGTCGTTTTGAAGATCGCGCTGAAGTTTTGTGAGGTTTATCACCAGCTCTGACTCGAATTTGGTGATGCTTATACCATCGGCGCCGGCGCAACCGTGGTTGTTCTTGACGCGTTGCCAGGCGGAACAGAGGTTGCTTTTATTTATTAGAGAATTGTACATGTCATGTTGCAATCCAACCTTTTCTTTTAGCATACTCAACCGCGTCTGCGCCAGACTCCCAAAGCCGCTTCCAGTAGCTTTCCTGTAAGAACTTAAATAAAGATGCTTCTTGATCTTTTTTTACAACAAGCATACCAGGAGAATCCATACCATCAATTTCTCTGAATAGAAATCCGTAAAGAATATCTTTATCATCGAAAATCTCTATCCAACAGGTTGGATAGCCTCTATAAAACTTTATTTGCATTCGTTTATTTTTATGAGCTGGGGTTCCAGTTAGAATTTTAATAGTATCTTTTATCTCAGCTTGCTTTTTCCCCTGATATCCAGAAAATAGATCAGGGTTAAAATCCTTATTTTTAAATTTGCAACGATCTTTATAGTATTCTTCTGCTTCTGGATGGAGTAATAAAAAAAAGTAATCTTTTTCAGCATCAGTATCGTTCTTTATCCATTCTGCAATTTTCTTAATCCTAGTGTTTCCAGTTATACCTAAATAATTATACCTATATTGAAGATCCTCCCGCATCTGTTTACTAATGTTTTTTAATTTCCCCCCAATGTAATAATCTTCAATACCATACCTGAATGCGCGTGTCCTTTTGCTAAACAAAAACCAAGCAACTAACCCTGCTAATAATACGAATAATAGAAAATTGGTGGCATTAATTTCGTTGAAATTGTAATATAAGGAAATTGAGCCTAAAAACAATCCGGTTACAACTGAAGAGATCAAGCAGATCGTTATTTCACGATCAAATATTCGAATATTTTTATTAAAACTCATTTATTCCTCCCACTTTAAATATCCATTTTCTTGAAAGATAGCGACATATTCTCATCTTTAGTTTTTACCATCGTCCCAGGCATCCAGAAGTTACCAAGGTGCTTTAGTCCTTTTTTGCCATCGTGCCAGCCGGAACTGACTATCGGTTCATAGTCACCCGATATTTCAACATCTTTGGGCGTGTCCTTAATATTTATATTTAAGTGAGCGATTATCGGTTTATCGTCGGGTATCCTAATTACAGG
>JAJRXV010000067.1 GCA_024276115.1 Deltaproteobacteria bacterium | reverse complement strand
GCAGCACTGTTTGCGGTATCATCCATTTACCCCCTTTTTCTTTTTTTGGTTTCACCTAACAGGTGAGTATTATAACTCACTGAAACCCTTAAAACAAGAGGGGGTTTTCTTTTTTCTGACTCGCAATGTCTATTGTAGGAAGAAAATTATAATCATTGTAATTAATCCAATTATATTGTAATATAGGTCAGAATGATACAGCTTAAGAACGTTACTAAATATTTTAAGACACAGTGTGTGCTTGACTCGCTTTCTCTCGATATAGAAAAAGGTAAGACAACGGTTATAATCGGTAAGTCTGGCGGCGGAAAAAGCGTACTCTTAAAACACATTATTGGGTTGATAAAACCTGACGATGGGCAGGTGTTGATCGATGGTGTCGATATTGTACCATTGAAGGGTAGGGCGATGAACGAGGTGCGGAAGAAATTCGGTATGCTTTTTCAGGACGCTGCTCTATTTGATTCTATGACTGTTGGTGAGAATGTCTCGTTCCCACTTTTTGAACACACAAAACTAAAGAGAAGTGAGATAAAAGAGAGGGTGACCGAGAAGCTGAAGCTTGTTGGACTACCAGGCTCAGAATATAAGTACCCGTCACAGTTGTCAGGTGGTATGCGGAAGCGGGTAGGGCTTGCTCGGGCAATAATAATGGATCCTGAGATAATACTTTATGATGAACCGACAACAGGGCTTGATCCGATAATGACTGATGTTATCGATACTCTGATCGTCGAGACACAAAAGAATCTTGGCGTCACTTGTGTTGTTATCAGCCACGATATCAAGGCGACATTTAAGGTAGCGTATAACGTAGCAATGTTGCATGAGGGGAAGATCATCCTCTTCGGAAGGGCAAATGATATAAAAAAATCTGACAATCCGATTTTGCGGCAGTTCGTCGAGGGAAGGGCAGATGGCCCGATAAAAATAATTTGACAGGTGCGCCTGTTTTTTTTAACTATTCAATGAGGATTTTATGCGCAGTAGTTTTACAGCAGAAGCTAAGGTAGGGATATTCGTACTAATAGGGATATTCGTACTCTCTTATATGTCCATAAAGGTATCTGATTTCCGACTTAATGATAAAGAAGGATACTTAGTCACTGTGGATTTTACAAACTCCGGTGGCCTCAAAAAAGAAGCGGCTGTTCGTGTTGCCGGTGTCAGTGTCGGTAAGGTGCGCTCTATATCATTAAAAGGCTCAAGAGCGCGTGTGATCCTCTACATATCTGAAGGTATCGTCCTCGAGAAGGATGTCAAAGCATCAATAAAAACCGCTGGTGTCCTCGGGGATAAGTATGTCGATATAATACCGGGGAAGTCTGAAAAACATTTGAGCGATGGCGATGAGATCGTTTCCACTCTTTCTCCGGCTGACCTTGACAGTTTGCTGAACAACCTTACAGAAATATCACATGATATCAAGGCGATTACTACCTCACTAAAGGATTCTATTGCGAGTCAGGAGAGTACTGAGAACATAAAAGCGATACTGGCGAATGTCAGTGAGGCGACTATGCTCTTAAAGCAGGTGGTTGAAAAAAACGAGTCGAAGGTGGACGCTCTCTTCACTAACCTTGAGTCAGTCAGTCAGAATATTGACGCGCTAGTAAAGGGGAATGACAGGAAGATAGATAACTTCTTCACAAATTTTGAAGACTTCAGCGCCTCTTTGACCGAGCTGATCGAGAACAATAACAACAAAATATCTCAAGCGGTTGAAAACCTTCAGTGGTTTACTGAGGATCTTCGGGATATATCAGAAGAGAACAAAAAACCTCTCAAGGAGATGGTGGCTAATCTAAAAGACTTTTCACAGAACCTCGCCGACAAGACCCCGGTGATTACCGAACAGCTTGAGATAATCTCTACAAATCTCAAGGGGATACTCGACGAGAATCGCGAGAACGTTAAGGTAGGGATTGAAAATATCAGTGTCGCGTCTGAAAATCTGAAAGAAGCGCTCGATTCGATAAAAGTCGTTACATCCCGCATTGAGGAGAGTCAGGGAACCCTCGGGAAGCTCATCAGTGAAGATACGACATACAATAAGGTCAATGAGACTCTTACCGGTATTAATAAATTCCTCAATAAAGCTGAGGAGTTCAAGACAATAGTTGATTACCGGTTTGAATATATGGATGATTCCTCTGAGTTCAAAAACTATCTGAGCGTGAAACTGCAACCGAGCGAGGATAAGTACTACTTCATTGAGCTTGTCGATGATCCGGCAGGTGTTACTACCGACACCGATACCCTTACCACTATCCAGGTAGGTGACGATCCCGCTGAAACAACTTATACTGAGGAAGTGGTACACCGCGACCGTCTGAAGTTTTCTATCGGTATCGCGAAAAGATACTACGACCTTGTTCTCCGTGGCGGCATAATAGAGTCCAGTGGTGGACTCGGGGTAGACTACTACATGCTCGATGACCGCTTTAGACTCAGTTTTGAGGCTTTTGATTTCAATAACGATGACAACCCACACCTTAAAGCAACCGCGCGTATGCGTTTTATGAAACACCTGTTTGTCACCGGTGGTTATGACGACTTCATCAAGAACGATAAAGACGGCGTTTACTTCGTCGGCGCCGGTTTCACCTTCGTTGATGATGATCTGAAGTACATCCTTTCCAGCGTCCCGACACCGTAACGAGAATTAGGAGTATTGACTTTAATGGAAAGAAAATGGTTTTTAGGCGCTCTGACTGTAATGGTTCTACTCGCGCTCAGCATTAAATTTATTATCACTCCATTTTTGGTAAAAGATCATGGCAATGATACGTTCAACGTCTACCCAGAAGCGATTGATTTAGGTGCCGATGGCGCCATAACTTACAATGACAGGGCGCTATACTACAAAAAAGGCGGGTATGATGGAGCGATAGCCTACTACAGTAACGCGATAGAAATAAACCCAATGGACGCTCTTGCTTACAATAACCGGGGGCTTGTTTACAAAAACAACGGCGAGCATGACAAAGCGATCAAAGATTTCAATAAAGCTATTGCGATCAACCCGAAACTCACCTTAGCGTACAACAATCGTGGGATTCTGTACAAAACTAAGGGCGAGCATGACAAAGCGATCAAAGATTTCAATAAAGCTATTGCGATCAATCCGAAATTCACCTGGGCTTACAATAACCGGGGCATTGTGTTTAAAAATAAAGGCGAGTACGGCAAGGCGATCAAGGATTACAATGAAGCTATTAAAATCGATCCGAAATTAGCTCCTGCCTACTATAACCGGGGCGAGTGGTACAGCAATAACGGCGAGTACGACAAAGCGATCACAGATTATAATAAAGCGATTGAGATAAATCGAAAATACACCGGGGCTTACAACAACAGAGGCGACACATACAATAAAAAAGGCGAATTCGACAAAGCGATCGAAGATTGCAACAAAGCAATTGGATTAGACCCAGTAAACTTCTACGCTTACACCACCAGGGGCGAGGCGTACAGTAACAAAGGCGAGTACGACAAAGCGATAAAAGATTTCAATAAAGCAATTGGTATAGCTCCGGCATTCCCAGAGGCGAGATATAACAGAGGAATCGCTTACTTTGGGAAAGGCGACGTAAAAAGCGCCAAGCGGGACTATAATCACGCGTTAACACACGCTGGAAATTCTTTAAGGCAGCGCATAAAAAATGCCTTAAAAGAGCTTGGAAAGAAGCGCTGAGTCGGGCATAGTTCGTAGCGCTACACAACACCATCCCGACTGACTACTAAAGCAAAGCTTTATAAAAAATAAAAATAAATATTTTTTTACTTGCATTATTATAATTTCTGATGTATATTTCGCTTAGATGTATATCAAACGGTGATTTTTAGCTACCTTTGATTCATATTTTGTTGGTGTTTTCAACGAGTTGTAGTTCTTATATCATTTCTGCATTATGATTTAAAAAACCTCTCAATCTCTCGGAAAACTATTTTTTGGGTAAAATCAAAGCAACAAAATATTATATATCTCAAAAAATAGTATTCTTTGATCACAAAAATCAATTAATACCAAGTTGTATTCAAAATGATAACAAAGCGACCTGGATGAGGCGACGCAAGCGTACAATTATAGTACGTTAAGGATTCGACGGCTCTACCAACGCAGTTAGCGTTAGAACGCGACTTGCCATAAGTCAGCGGGCAATTCTGCCAGTATATTTGTTGTGTGTAGTATTATGTTTTTCTCACAACAACTTGGGGTAGAGCGCACGAATTTTAAAAACATAAGAAGTAACTTATCACAGGAGAATTTATGAAGAAGAATGAAACATCAAAAAGTTCAAGAAGTACAAAAAATCCAAGAAATTCGAGAAGTTTAAAGAACACAAGAAGTAAAAGACGCTCAACACAGAACTTCTCAGACAGCAAAATACTCAATAGACTAAGCGATCAAGATGACGCGATCATGGCTGAAACAACCACAATGGACTTCACTGAGCTTGGCTTGGATGACACTATATTAAGAGCATTGAAAACACTGAAATTTCAGAAGCCTACACCAATACAGGAAAAAGCTATTCCACTAGCTATTGAGGGTAAAGACATAATCGCCGGTTCTGCGACAGGCTCTGGTAAAACTCTTGCGTTCGGCGCCGGAATAATCCAGAAAGCGAAAAAAGGCGCGGGAGTACAGGCGTTGATTTTGACACCAACAAGAGAACTCGCCGTGCAGGTATCTGAGAGCATAAAAATATTCGCGCAAAACAAGCACCTGAAGGTTATCGCAATATATGGTGGTGTATCGATCAACCCACAGATGAGGGATCTCAAGAGGGCGGATGTTGTAGTCGCGACACCGGGCAGAATGCTTGACCACATCAAACGTGGAACCGCTAAACTAACCAAAGTAAACACTCTTGTTTTGGACGAGGCGGATACGATGCTTGACATGGGCTTTATTAAAGATGTTGAGAGAATAATCAAAGCTTGCCCTACTACTCGGCAGACACTTCTCTTTTCAGCAACGATAACCAGTGATGTGGCGAGCCTTGCAAAGCGGCATACAAAGGATCCGGTAAAGATATTCACTAACAGTTTAGTCGATCCGGGGAAACTGACACAGGTAAGCTATGATGTTGCAAAAGGGCTGAAGTTCTCACTCTTAGTTCATCTCTTAAAAAATGACAATACTGAGTTGGCGATGGTATTTTGTAATACGCGAAGGATCACTGACATGGTAACTAAGAGCTTAGCGTTAGCCGGTATCAAAGCGAAAGCTATTCATGGTGGTTTATCACAAGATAAGCGGAATAAGGTTATCAAGAATTTCCATAGCAAAAGAGTTGACGTGCTTATTTGTACTGACGTCGCTGCTAGAGGTCTTGATATCCCTGATGTTTCTCACGTATACAACTATGATATTCCAGCGGACAGCAAGCAGTATATCCACCGTATCGGTAGAACCGCTAGAGCCGGAAAAGAAGGTAAGGCAGTGAATATTCTCTCAAAAAGAGATTATGAAAATTACTCAAAGGTGTTGAAAGACAACTCCATTAAGGTAGTCAAAGAAAAAGCGCCTTATGTTGAAAGAGCACAACTTCTTAACTAGAAACATCTAAAACATTTATCTAAAATTTATATGCAGGGGCATGGTATGACCAGCCCCTGCATATTATTACTTCTATTATTTCTCACAAACTATTATGAAATCCCTGGCGAACATAGACGGCCAAATACGCGCGAGCGTCCTGTAGATATTGCGGATCAGTGGTAGCCTGAATACTTTCGGGTACAACCCATTCACCCAGAGACATGCGCTACCATCTACATTTATTATACTACAACCCTTAGATTTAAGTAGCTTTTTCACATCACTCACAGTTTTGAACCGCAGATGTATCTCATCCGTAGGGGAGTTTTCTATGTATGGAAAGTGTCCAAATAGCAACCAGAGCCGGTATCTAAAATGAGCGATATTCGGCATCAGGAGCACAAAACGTCCACCAGGTCTCAAAACCCTGAGCGACTCATCTATAACTTTTTCAAAAAAGAATATATGCTCGATCGAAGAATCCGACACAACATAATCGAATGTCCCGTTTTTGAATGGTAAGTACGACGTGTCAATATCTACCTGAAGCGTATCGAT
>JAJRXV010000066.1 GCA_024276115.1 Deltaproteobacteria bacterium | reverse complement strand
GCTATATTTTATTTTTTTTGGCTTCATAATTCACCAGCTTTCATGAGTATTTGACAACTTTCTGGTGATTATAGCACATATAAATACAGAATAATAGTAAATAATTCAATGTGTTATGAGTTTTTCAGGGACGACTACTTACAGCGATGGCTTTTTTGAAAACAGGGAGAATTCTCTATTTGGCAACAGTCCCATAATGCGAACACATAAACGATCCGAAAGCTAATGTAAAGCGGGCGTTCGAACTAAAGCCCGGAGGGGTACTCGTGATCACCACCGGGGATATATCGAGCTTAACAGCTGAGGTATTCGGTAAGGCATGGGAGCTCTTAAAACCTGAGCACCACCTGTACTATTTTGGGCAGCAAAATCTCGCGCGGTTGGTTACGGAGTGCGGGCTTGAAGTAAAAAACGTGTCTCACCCCGGAAAATACTACAGTAGCGATTACCTTTCAGGAAAAGTCAGGAAGAAATTCGTACCATCTCCGCTCACACCGGTATATAACGCCTTCTACCGCGCGACTAAATCGGTGCGGCTGATACCGGATTCTGTATACGTAAACCTGTTTGATATTATGCTGATGATAGCCGTAAAACCATAACAGCGCTCAGCTAGCAGGGTTAAATGATTTCGGTAGTGATATTATGAACCTCGTACCACGCTTCTCCTTGCTAGAAATGTCGATTGTACCACCGTGCGCCTTAACATACTCCTTTACGATAGAAAGCCCTATACCAGCACCCTTCGAAGTCCGTGTCATCTCATTTTCCACCCTGAAGAACTTGTCAAATATCGTTTTTTGCGCGTTTTTGGGTATACCAATGCCTTTATCGGCAATTTCGAGGATGATGCGATTATGCGACTCGTTCAGGCTCACCCTAATGCTCTTCAGGGCGCTAGCGGAACTGTATTTCACAGCGTTATCAAGCAGGTTGATGAACACCTGCGTTATCGCGTCACGGTCAAAAGTGGCGTTGCTTACATCATTTATGTCTACGATGAACTCGAACCCAGAGAGTTGCAAGTTGTTCTTATACTTTTCACAAAGGTCTAGCATCAGCTCACTCAGATTCCCATCTTCCATGTTAAACACTTTATTGTTATTCTCGATCTTTGAAAAATCAAGAACGTTGTCGATAAGCCTTGTAAGTCGCTCTGACTCCTTCACCATGAATTTATAATAGCGCGCTTTTTTTGCCTCATCGGTCACCATATTATCTAGCAACATCTCACTGTACATCCTTATAGATGTCAGCGGTGTTTTCAGCTCATGTGTCACTGCCGATATAAAATCACTTTTTTTTCGGTTTATCTCAGACTCACTCCTTATAGTCTGAAAAATGAACGCGAAACCAACGAATATTATTGAAAAGAGCGCGAAAGTACTCGAGTAATATTTTATAGTCTCCTTCTCTATTATCGAGTCAATAAGCGAGTTATCGTTTTTGTACACAAAAAGCTTTATAAAATTTAAGTTATCAGAAATACTAGCCGAAGCGAACGGCTCTATATTTTTGAGTTTCTGGGTATATATAGAAAAGTTTTTCGGAGTGTTTTCTGAGATAAACTTACTCAGTATTTCATTGATCAAGTAAGAGATATTGAGCATATACCCTTGGATATAAACTTTTTGCTTTATTACAACTTTCCTGAAAGCAAAAAGTCCGCCATCCTTATACAGGTACTGTATCGGGTGGTAATGAATTATATCAAACAACCGCTTTTTATTATGACGTGTCAACTTTTTGAGTGAACGTTTAAGCACATCTTTTTTCGGAAAGCTGAACTTCTTCGGCCCGACAATATTAATATAAGGGGCGCCAGAACGCACAATCCGGTATATATCTATTATCTTTTCGTAGTTCATCTGAACACCCGCGCTTTGGTTGACGACCTTAAACGGGTTGGTTCTGGTGATTTCCATCTCCTTGAGCAGGGTGGGGTAGGCCTTTGCTTCTATCAACTTCAGGAACTGCTGTTTTTTATCTAATGACTCGACCATCTCATTTTCGAGTTCATCACCAAAGAAGAATGGCGACGTCAACTTCTTTTTGTTATCTATCTGAAAATATCCGACAATAAGCTTGTCTTCTGGAAACTTAGAGAGCGGAGACTGCTGAAGCACAAGATCGTTAGAGACCACACTCTCAGGCGTAAAATAATATGAGTACTCGTAATAAGGCCTGCGCGTTTCGACCTTCTCACGCGCCAGAAGTTCCTTTTCAGTCTTCTCTGATATCTGGTTCAAAATATTTTCGATCTGCAACCGCTCTTTGATCAAAAGCGTCTCACGCTTCTCCTCTAGCGAGGAGTATGCGTTATAGGCAAAAATCATCGATGGTATAAGAATAATCGCTACAAATACAAAAAATAGCTTTTCACTTCTTCTCATTTTACTATACCGTCAAATTTATAACCTTTCGACCTTACTGTCAGTATTATTTTCGGGTTGTTAGGGTCATCCTCGACCTTAGACCTAAGCTTGACAATATGGATATCAACCGTTCTGGTCTCGAGGTTTTCCGCGCTCTTATAACCCCAGACATTCTCCAACAGCTCGTCACGTGTCACTATCTTTTCGCCATGCGCTATGAAATACCCCAATATATCCGCTTCCTTCTTCGTCAAGTCACACAGCTTATCGCCCTTTGTCACCTCTAGCCTCGAAAAATTAATCGTTAAATCATTTACCGTCACTATGTTCGGGACGCTACGCTGCTCTACCCGCCTGAGAACTGCGGAGATACGCGCCAAAAGCTCTTTTATGCTGAACGGCTTTGTTACATAATCGTCAGCGGCGATAGAAAGCCCCCGGATCTTATCCTCCTCACGCCCCTTTGCTGTCAGCATGATTATCGGTGTAAAAACTCTACTCTCCCGAAGTCTTTTAGCAAGCTCAAATCCATCGACGAATGGAAGCATTATGTCAAGAAGTATAAGGTCATAGTTGCCTGACAAGCCCATTGACAGCCCTTTTTTCCCATCCTCGGCACTTTCGACTTCGTAACCTGAAGCCTCTAAAGCGTCACATACCCCTAAAGAAATAGCCTCTTCATCTTCGATAACAAGTATTCTTTTCATTTTTTCGCTCATATCCCCTCCCTTTAAACTATACAAATATAATAACTCATTTTGCGTAAATTAGCTGTAAAAGTTATGTAAAAGAGGGGTGTCACACTGTTTTTATGCAATAACAAGGGGATGACGGGCGGAACGCCCGTCCTATGGCTAATTCATCATTCATCATTCTTCAAGCCGCTTTTTTCACCTTCGCTATCTCACGCCTTGCTATATCTTTTTCATCTTTCAGCAAAAACGTCAAAAAAGTACCGCCGATCAAAAAGATGCCAGCCGACTTAAATGACGCGTCAAAAGAGCCCGTCTTCACGACGATAGTCTGAGCTGCTCTGCTCATCACCAGACCGCCGAACCCCCAGGCGGTAAAGAGAATTCCGTAGTTTACACCAAAGTTTTTTATACCCCAAAAATCTTTCGCGAAAGATGGAAACAGCGCGAGATTAGAGCCATAATTAAATCCGATCAGCGTAGCGAGTAGCACCAGAAGCAATGCGCTTGGCTCATCGGCGCCAACGATAGGGATCGCGATGAACATGCACGCCGCCTGCAGGATGAACATACCGGCGAGGGTCTTCTTCCGCCCGATCTTGTCTGACAGCATCCCGGCGACCACCCTGCCTCCGGCGTTACCGACAGCAAGAATCGCGACCGCGATAAAAGCGCTCTCTCCGAGGCTCCGCTTCGCCATACCGGCAACGCTTCCGATCACCATCAACCCGGAGCCAGCACCAATAAAGTATAAAAACCAGAGCAACCAGAAGGTCTTAGTCTTCATCATCTCCGTAGGGGAGAGGTTTTTGTCCTGAAATGATTCGCCCTTGGCAGCATCTCTATCTGCACGCCGACGATCAACAAAACCCTCTGGAACGTACCCTTCCGGCGGGTTGCTCAGAAACATCGCAAGCGCGCTTACAACGATTAAGAACGCGATACCAAAAAAGAGCATAGTGCTCTGAAGTCCCCAACTCCCCATCAGGTATTTAGAAAGCGGTGCGATATACACCGACGCAAGCCCGAATCCGGCGACAACGATACCGGCTATTTTCCCTGTTTTTGTTGGTGGATACCATTTCAGAGCGGCCGGAGTCGCCGAGGAATACCCGAACGCGATACCAATACCGACCAAAAAACCGAACCCGATGATCCAGCTCATGTATGACGTTGTTTGCGAGATCCAGATGAATCCGGCCCCGACGAATATACCGCCGATTGTCGCTGTAACGCGTGGCCCCAACACATCCTGACACTTCCCGGCGATTATCATCGCGCAGGCAAAGACAAGGCAAGCGACTGCGTATGGATCGTTCAACGATGCCATGTCCCAGTTGAACGCGCCTACGCCCCCCTCGATGATCGACTGCTTTATCGCCACTTTGAAAATGCTCCACGTGTATAGTACTCCGAGCGCCAGGTTGATCCCGGTACCGGCCATTGTAACTATCTTACCTCTGTCCACCACTTCTTGCGCCATTGATAGGCCTCCTGAGTTGCATGTAATATTAAAATCATTCTTAAACTTTACTATGTTTTTTTTGATTTTCAACTCAATTTTGTTTTTTGTGGTGGTGGAGAATAATTGGAAATAACGATGTGGGGTGATAGCACACGAAAAATACGGAAAAGACCGATAAAAGCGGATTTTTTCAGAGAGAATTATGAATCATGAATACCACCCCATCTACAAATAAAGCCGCTTAGTAAATATAAACTCCTCGACGCTTTCAGGTACGAGGTATCTTATGCTACCTTCGGTTTTGC
>JAJRXV010000065.1 GCA_024276115.1 Deltaproteobacteria bacterium | reverse complement strand
GCGGCGACATCGAGAACTATGATCTCCTTCAGCAAACCGAGCTGCGGGGCGGCAAGCCCAATCCCGGGCGCGTCATACATCGTCTCGATCATATCTTTGATGAAAGCTCTTACATCATCGGTCACTTCTTCAATAGCTTTCGACGTCTTCTTGAGCCTCGGATCGAAGCAGTTGAGTATCTCTCGCACAGCCATTTTTGGTCAACTCCTTACACTGGATTCATCTAATTTATAACATATTGAATGGATCTACATCAATGTTTATTTTCACGTGAGTCGTATTTACTACCTTAGAAAGCTTGTCATATAGGTCTTTGGCGAATATATGCAACTGTTTTGAATTTTCGGAGCGGATAAGCATCTGCCACCGGAACCTGTTTTTTATCCGGTATATCGGGCAGGCGACCGGTCCCATCACAGAGATAGCTTTCTGACTCCTGCACGCCTTCTGAGAAAGCTGCGCGAGCCTGTTAAAAGCGTCGAGACCACTATTTTCATTCCGTGATACTATCTTAAAATTGATAAGCCGTGAAAATGGTGGATATTTCAGCGACTTTCTCAGTTCCAGCTCCTTTTGGTAAAACTCTTCCGCCTGCGCGCGTAAAGCGTAAGTAATAATATCGCTCTCAGGGTTCAGGGTCTGTATCACTACCTGACCGGGGAAGTCACCCCGCCCCGCCCTGCCGGACACCTGCGTTATCAGCGCGAAACACCTTTCCTCGGAGCGAAAATCCGGTATCGCCAAACCAGAATCCGCGTTCAATATCCCAACCAACGTGACGTTGGGGAAGTCGTGCCCCTTTGCTATCATCTGAGTACCTATCACGATATCGATCTCACCGGCATCCATCTTTCTGTAGAACTCCTCGTACGCGCCTTTTTTGGTCATCGTGTCGCTGTCTACCCGAAACAGCCTCGCGTCGGGAAAGCGGTTGGCAATCTCCTCATAAGCGCGCTGGGTACCAAAACCGAGCGCTTTTATGCGAATGCTGCTACACTTTGGGCAGATGCTCGGCACGCTCTTTTTGAAACCGCAATAGTGACAGGCGAGCGAGTTATCACTCCGGTGGTATGTGAGAGATATCGAGCAGTTCGGACACGCCTCAGTCTCACCGCAGTCGTAGCAGATGATGAACGCCGAGTGACCGCGACGATTAAGAAACAGCATCGTCTGCCGCCCAACCTCAAGGTTTTCGCTTATTTTCTCAAGTAGCAGGTTCGATAGCAGCAGGTCTTTTCTGCTCTCACTCTCCCGCTCCTCCTTCATATCGACCACAAATAGCTCAGGGAGAGTGCTTTTCTGCACCCTATGCGTGAGCCTCAAGTACTTATACCTGCCGCTCTCAGCGTTGTGGTATGACTCGATCGATGGTGTCGCCGAACCTAGCACAACCGCGCACTTGTTCATCTTCGCCTTGACGAGCGCGACATCGCGCGCGTTGTACCTGAACCCGTCATCCTGCTTGTAGGTCGTCTCATGTTCCTCATCGATTATGATAAGCCCGAGCTCCTTCACCGGCGCGAAAATAGCTGAGCGGACACCAATCACCACACGCGCGTCACCATTCAAAGCATCGAGAAAATGCTTGTACTTCTCCTTCGGGGAGATTGAGCTGTGCATGATAGCGATTTTATCAAAATGCCGCTCAAAGCGGCGGATAAAGTGTGGTGTCAGCGCGATCTCCGGGACGAGTATGATAGCGCTCCTCCCCATCTCCAACGCTTTCAACGCAGCCTGAATGTAGACTTCGGTCTTGCCGCTACCGGTGATACCGTGCAGCAAAAAGGGGTGGTAGCCACCGCTGTCGATAGCGTCATTTATATTCCGTATGGCGATATTTTGCTCGTCGCTGAATTTTATAGGTTTGGTCTCATCATCAAACTGCCGCTGATAGATCGACTCCCGCTCTTTCATCTGAACCGCGACATACCCCATGGCGACCAGCGTGTCCACGAGTTTTTTCACGTTACCGAAACACTTGTTCATATCGGTGTAAGAAGCATCCTCTGACTCAAGGATATGCTGACAGATGGCGGATTTTTTTTTCGCGTTACCCGGCAGGGATTTTATGTACTCATCAAAACCCGTTTTGTTTTCTTTATTAAGTACTACTCTTTTATCGTAAGTTTTCTTAAAAGTCTTGTCGAGCGTGACCTCTTTGGAGCTTATCAAGGCTTTTTTTTCAAGCCGTGTTAAGAGCGCCGTGAGATTTTTTTCATCATGTACCTTCTTAATCGCGCTTTTGGGAGCGAGATCGTTTGAGGCGATAAACTCAAGTAGCGCGACGTTCTTACCGGCGCCTTTTTC
>JAJRXV010000064.1 GCA_024276115.1 Deltaproteobacteria bacterium | reverse complement strand
TGGAGATTATGTATATGGTTTCCCATTTTTATTAAACCACTTAAGGGGCATGTTGCCCAATCCACCTTAGGGGGGATTCCCACTAAACTCCCGAGCATCGCGATGCTGGTCGCCCCCCCCCTTTTTACGGTACTTACAGCGATGGTTTTTTTGAAAATACGCAACTTTGTCTATTTGGCAACACTCCCAAGTTTTAAGTTTTATTGGCAACATGTCCTTAAAACAGCTTGTATTATCCAGTCATTATGATAAAATCAAACAAATGACTGCTAATAATGAAAAAAACGCGCGTAAAGGCATAGTAGCAAATAGTGTGAGTAGCACCGGTTATGGTGACCTCATTGTTGTGCCGCACAAATGCAACAAACTTGCCGTATTCCTTATATTGCTCGTGGCTGTCGTTATGGTGAGCTTCAACGCGCTTTCTGGGGTATTCGTTGTTGACGATATCGCTGAGGTCAATATACTCCCGCGTTTGCTACCCGGGCTTAGTTTCAAGCTCAATCACTACTTTGCAGGTAGCCGCCCGCAACCGTACCATATCGTAAATATTATCATTCATTTTGGTAACGCATTCTTACTGTTTCTCGTAGCGTTCAAGATGCTATCCCTGAAAATATTCTCCGGAAAATACGCGAAGAGCGCGCAGAAAATTGCGTTCGTATGCGCGCTTATCTTCGCTATACATCCGCTTTCAATTTTTACATCGACATTCACCGAACAGAGATCGACACTTATGAGCTCGTTTTTCTTTCTGCTCTCGGTACTTACATACTTAAATTACGTGTCGGCGACATCAGAAGAAGTAGAGAAGAGGAACGGCGTCGTCAGCGTTATATGCGCTATCCTAGCGATTCTATCTAAAGAAGCCGCTCTCGCCATCATACCGGTTTTCATCATGATCGAGGCGCTACTTTTCCCACGGCGTGAGAAGCGGGGAGAGGATTTAATATTCATTGTCTTTGCCGGCGCTCTTCTGGTCGTCGTGCTTTTCGCTTATTTATTTGCAACTCTGTCTAATAATTCCAGTGGGGTAGGGCTACTAGAGCTGCTCGGTAGCACTCTCTTTTACATCCCGATGATACTGCTACCGATGGGGAAAAGCTTGAGCGTCATTTACGGCGCGTCTTATAACATACCGTTAAGCCCTGCTTTGAGTGTCGCGATTGTCGCGGTCTTACTGTCGGTAGCGTATTTTCGTCGGAGGAAGAACCCGCTTATATCTTTTTTAATATTCTGGTACGTGACGATCGCTGTTGTAGAGGCGTTTGCTCATCCGTTTGAGATTATCTCTGTAGATAGGGCATATCTGCCCGCGGTCGCGCTCTATTTTGTCGCGGCTTACCTTATCGTGACGCTGTACGAAAAAGTTAGAAGTCTGAAGAAGACCGCGATCCTTTGTTACCCGGTGATACTGGTTTTCGCGCTTGCGGTATCGTACCTGTCGAACGAGTCAATCAGGCAAAACGATACTTTTAAATCACGGGTAGCGATCTGGGAACACGCGCAATCTGTTGTTGGAGAAAATAATATTGTAGTTTACAAACTAGCGCTTTCTTATTTCGATGGCGGTATGTATAAAAAAGCGATTGAACAGCTTACTCAGTTTCTTTCTACTAATGATGGTCATGTTGAGGCGCGTCTGAAACTCGCGCTCGCGCATACTTATATGAGTGAGACGACTTTAGCCCAAACTCAGTTCAACGCGCTCCTTAAGCAGAACGACAAATATCTAGACGCTTATGTCGGGTTAAGCGAGCTGTACGTAAAAGTCGGTCGCTATGATTACGCTATCAGGGAGCTCGAAAAAGCGCTGTCGATAGAGCCCGGACACCCAAGAGCGCATGAGGCTCTCGGTGATGTATATTTCACACGCGGGCGGCTGAAGCTTTCTCTCGATAATTATCTCGTGGCGATAAGGTACTCAAAACCGAACGCGTATCTGTTTTATAAGGCGGCAAAGAGATATGAGTCGCTCAGAGATTACAAGAAAGCGTATAAATATTATAAGATGACTTTAAAGGCTGACGCAGAGTTCGAGTTCGCCGATGAGATACGCCCGAAATTTGAAGGTCTCATTCGAGATATATAACGTGGAGATAAGATAAAATATTCCACAACCTTTTTGTTGACAAAATCAAAGTGGTTTGTTATAAATCGATTGTTGACAAAAGCAAGGGGTTTTGTTAAATTTAATAATCTATAAATACGAGGTAGTAACTTTGAACAGTACGGCAACAGGGGCAAAGGGCGATGACAACGCTTCTACGCCTAAAGAAAAAAAATGTAATAAGAAAGCGTTAGCGCTTCTTTCCGGTGGGCTGGACTCCACCCTCGCCATAAGAGTTATGCAGGAGCAGGATGTTGAAATCCACGCGTTGAATTTTGTGACGCCATTTTGTAACTGCACGACCAAGAGTTCGGGTTGCAAAAATGAAGCGGCGCGTGTAGCGAAGGAACTGAACGTACCGATAAAGGTAATGGGGAAGGGGAAGGACTATCTTGAGGTAGTTCGTAACCCGAAGTACGGCTACGGTAAGCATATCAATCCATGCGTTGACTGCCGGATATTTATGCACAAGATCGCTAAGGACTATATGAAGGAGATAGGCGCGACGTTTATCATCACCGGTGAGGTACTCGGGCAGAGACCTATGTCACAGCGGCGCGACACTATGAACATAATCGATCGTGAGAGCGGTTTGAAGGGGCTTATCCTGCGACCGCTGTCAGCACGGTTGTTTGATCCGACGATTCCTGAGATAGAAGGTGTTGTTGACCGTGAAAAACTACTTGATATAAGCGGCAGGTCAAGAAAACCGCAGATAAAGATGGCTGATGATTTCAAGATCAAGGGCTATAACTGTCCGGCTGGCGGCTGTCTCTTGGCTGACGAGGGATTCGCACGGCGTTTGAGGGATATCTTCGATAACTCAGATGAAATAATCATGCCTGATGTCACTATGTTGCGTGTTGGCAGGCATTTCAGGATGAATCCCACGGCAAAGCTGTTAGTCGGTCGGGATGAGGCGGAGAACGAAAAGCTCGCTCTGCATACAGGGGAGCGCTACACACTTCTAAAGTCGCATGGCGTGCCGGGACCGACAGGGCTTCTGGTCGGCGATGTCAGTGACGCGAACATTGATACAGCGGCGAAGATACTCGCGCGCTATTTTAAGAAGGGTATCGAGAAGAAGCAGGTGGAGGTTACGCATAACGGTGAATCAAGGATTTTGGACATTAATGAAGTATTTGACGATAAAGAAATAAACTCAATGATAATCTAATCTTGGAGGAAACATGTGCACGAACAAACACGATAATATTTTGGAGATGATCGGTAACACCCCGATAGTAAAGCTAAACAACGTCACGGCTGATAATGGTGCGGACGTATACGCGAAGATCGAGTATTTCAATCCCGGTGGTTCAGTAAAAGACAGAATCTGTCTTAGTATGATAAACGCCGCGGAAGAAGCGGGCGCGTTGAAAAAGGGCAGTGTTATTGTCGAACCGACTTCGGGCAACACCGGTATCGGGCTCGCGCTTGTTTGCGGAGTGAAGGGCTACAAGCTCGTTCTGACTATGCCTGACTCAATGAGCCTCGAGAGGAGAGCTCTTCTGAAGGCGTATGGCGCTGAGCTTGTTTTGACTCCGGGCTCTGGTGGTATGAAAGGCGCTATAGAGAAGGCGACTGAGCTTTGTGAGAAGAACAGTAATTACTTCATGCCGCAACAGTTCAAGAACCCGGCGAACCCGAAGGTACACCGGGAGACAACAGGCCCCGAAATAATCAAGCAGATGGATTGTAATATAGATTGTTTTGTCGCTGGTGTTGGTACAGGTGGTACTCTGACAGGCGTGGGTGAGGTACTCAAGAAAAGATACCCATCAATAAAAATCGTAGCGGTAGAGCCAGAAGCATCACCGGTACTGTCTGGTGGCGCTCCGGGACCGCATAAGATCCAGGGTATCGGCGCGGGATTTGTTCCTGACGTGCTTGACGCTGAGATGATTGACGAGATCGCGAAAGTGACGAATGAAGACGCGGCGGCAACAGCTAAAAGGCTCGCTAAAGAAGAAGGATTGTTAGTAGGTATCTCTTCTGGAGCGGCGGTATACGCGGCGATACAGATCGCGGCGAAGATGAAGAAGGGTTCAACAGTTGTCGTGGTATTACCTGACACTGGTGAAAGATATTTAAGTACGGGGCTTTTTGATTAGCCGATGAAACATTTTTTTATATCGATTTTTGTTCTGCTTCTTTTCCTCACCGGTTGCAGGGCGGGTGAACATAAGTTTGACCCAAACGGGTTAAAGACCGGGGATGTAATATTTCAGACACTTACCGGGGAGTTGTCAGAGGTCATCGTTGAGGTGACCTCTAGCCCCATTTCTCACTGTGGACTGGTCATCAAAAACGCTAACGGCTCATTGAGCGTCATCGAGGCTGTCGGTCCTGTCCGTATAGTACCACTCAAAAAATTCATAGCTAAAGGTATTGATAAAAAATACGCTGTCGTGCGCCTGAAAGACGACGGATTCAACCAGTTTCCCGCTGTTGTGAAGGAGGCAAAAAAATTCCTCGGTCGACCTTATGACTTTCAGTTTCAGCTTGACGATGAGTATATGTACTGCTCTGAGCTGGTATACAAAGCGTATTTTAACGCCACCAAGCTCAAAATAGCTAAGATAGTCAAACTGAAGGATCTAAAGTACAAAAACCGCACCGGATTCATCAAAAGTGTCGCCGGTGGCAAGGTGCCGCTTGAGCGTTCTATGATAACACCGGTCGATATTTACAACTCGCGACTTTTTACGAGGCTTTATTCGGATTTTGAGTAGGCGGCAGGAGACTTTCCTTATAGATATCTTTATGTGGTCGTTCCCCCTCCCCGAGCCTTTCTTTCAATTATATCTATAAAGTACAATTAAAATCATTTTTCGGTTTTAATTTCTAAAATAAAATTGTATAATCTCTACAAAAAGACATTCGCATGACCTGTTTTTATGTATAAAAGCCATTGTTGTCGTCCCGAACTGGTTTCGGGATCTGCTTATATTTATTATATATTCAGATCCTGAAATAAGAGGCGCGCCTCAAATTCAGGATGACGGTTTTAAAAGTCGCGCGGAAGTCTTTCAACAAAAATAAAGGTGGGTAATAATGAAAAAAAACGCGTATTTCGTGTTGCTGTTCGTACTTTTTTGCGCAGCGTTCTCAGCATGTAGCAAATCATCTAGCTCAAGCTTCTCTAAAAACGCTGTCTTGATAAACGAGGTAATGCCTAAGGCTGCCAGCGATGGCTATGAGTGGATAGAGCTGGTGAATAACAGCAAAGAAGCTGTAAGTATATCAGGCTTTGAGATAGAGAACGAGCGCGGGACGATATATGTCATACCTGATGAACTTCAGGCGTTACCGGTAAATTCTGTTCTACTTATAAAATTTGATGGCTCGGACAAGTCTGATGATTTCGATTTTAACGATGGCAAAGCTGAGCTCCATGTAGCGCCGGGTGACGCGGGCTTCTTCGATGACGCCGCTGGATATGTAGCTATGTACAAAAGCGCTACGCATGACGCGGACAACATAATCTCCTTCATCTCCTTGGGTGAACCACAGGATGGCGCTCAGGCTGACGCGGTGAGCGCGGGTATCTGGCAGAGCGATAAGAGCATATCATTCGCGCGCGGTGGTGGTAGTTACTCAAACAGTGATCTTTTGACTGCCAACGAATCAATCGGCATGGTTCCTAGCTTTTCGTCAAACTCGTTGAGCGCGTTCGCTGTGTACCGTGGCAATAACGTCACCGAGGGGAAAAACAACCCATCCCCATTACCGAGCTATTTTTCCCCGTATTATGATGAGTCTGTGGAGAACGCTGAGCCTTTGCTATTTAGCTGGGCATCAGTAGAGGGTGCTGATTCGTACCTTTTTGAACTATCATACGATAATAATTTTTCGATCAACATCAAAAATGAGAGTGTGACTAAAACCAGCTATGAACTCGCCGCGGGAACATCATCGAGTTTGTACTACTGGCGCGTGACACCGATAGCGGCAAGTGCTGGTGACGCCTCTAAGAGCGCGGCGACTTTTCAGCCATTCAGCCCTATCCCTGTGAAGCTGATTAATTCTAATGATATAATAAATAGTGAAATTGATCTCAAGTTACCGTTCTTGTACCAGCGTAAGGACACCGCGATGTTGTGCCTCGGTGGGTGTGATATGGATGATGACGCCACATCGAACGAGCAGACGGCTTGGAACGTTGAGCATCTCGGCTACGATACTGACGCGGCGGTGTTGGCGAAGATACGCCCGGCGGCAGACCCGCACAGTAACAGCTACTGCGTACCGGCGGTTATATCGATGCTAAATTCGTATTACGGCGGCACTTTGAGCCAAGACAGAATATCGTACCATACATCTAAAGAAGTGTCATCGTTGAGGAGTGGTTTCCCGCTTGAGTACGATCTGTGGCACGGGATGAGTAGCGATTTCAGTTCGCTCGCGTGGGCGCTAGGTCTTGAGGATACATGCCAGGGGGCGCTTGATTGTTCTCCATATATGGATTATTACGGGGAGAAGCTGGACTTTGATACGCTGATGACAGAGCTTGACGCCGGACGACCACTGATAGCTAATATGGTTTTTGGGCAGGCAGTGATAATCGATGGCTACAAAGCGACTTTGACCGGGAACCAGATCGTTCATATTATTGATCCATGGTCAGGTGAGCGCTGGACGAAATATGAAAAACTAGATATTCAGTATGTTATTGTGTTACCAGCTAAATCTCAAGTGACCGCACCGGTTTCTGACGAGGCTTCGGTTAGCGAGGATACCGATTCTGATGGGATCGTTGATTTTGACGAGACAAACAGGCTGCTTACAAAAACAGACACAAAGGATTCAGACGCTGATGGACTAGGCGACCTGACAGACATAATGTCATACCTGTTTGACTCAACCGGTAAACATAAGTTTTCTGCCGAGGCGATCTCCCCTCTGAAATATGAAGGTGATAGCTGGGTAGAGAATACGACAAACACCAAAAAGGTCGCGGATAACGCTGACTACGATAATGATGGTAAGCGAATGGAGCTTGACTCGGATAACGATGATGATGGCTCGATCGATGGCTGTGAGGATTATAACCTGAACGGTCTGTACGATACCGGTGATGACGAGACGAGCAACTTCGACGCCTCTTCGGTGAAGACGTGCCAGCCTATTTTGACGCTGTCAGCGATAAATATGGATTTTGGCGCTGACAAGGATACAGTTGAGATCACGATCAGCAATCCAAAGCATTACCTCGGCGAGATTAATTATTCTGTTAAGATTGATGAAGATTGGTTGAGGATAGCTGATACCAGCTTATCTTCTGGAACTATCAAAGATGGTATCGTAAAGATCAGCTTTGCTGTATCAAGGCGTAACCTACAGGTGCAGTCGTATACAACGATGTTGCATTTCACCTCTGACGCGAACAACATAGATGTTCCGGTCACGATGGAGGTTAGCAGCCTTCTTGATATTGTCTTTACCGATATTGCTTCTTCAGAGGATATTGTATATGATGATTCTTGCACTACACAGATGACCACTACAGATATCAGCAGTAAGATTCTGGTACCGACCGGTAACACACTCTCTAAGTCCGAGATATTCTACAGGTTCTCTACCAGTTCAACTTGGGAAACCATCAGCATGGGGTATGTGACAGTGTCAGATAATTACTCCGCGACGATTGGACCATTTGTACTGGTAAACGGCACTGTCGAGTATTATCTGTATGCTGAGGACAGTGCGGGTAACAGCGCGACCTCAGAAATATACAGATTCATGGTGCATGACTGTGAGGCTCCTATGATCTCAGACGTTACGCATTATTACAATAAAATGTACCTGAAAGGGTGCAACATCGCCTCACGCAATACAGTCTCCTGCAAGGTTGTAGACACTTCTGGAATTTCTGTCGCGTACTTGAAATACAGAGTAAACCTTGGGGATTATCAACAGATAGAGATGTCGGCGATAAGCAGTGATAAGTTTGCCGCAGAGATGGGGCCCTTCAGCTTTACCGGACTGGTGACATACTATATCGAGGTAATAGACAACTTTGGCAACTCTTCTATCTCGAGTGAGCATGACGTAGAGGTATTTGACTGCTCAGCAATGCCGATCACAGTATCGTCAGTTTCAGCCTCCCCGGCAAATTCGATAAACACTGCCGGTACTGACCCGGATACAGTGAAGATAACATGCCTCGCGTCGGCAAATAAGGGTACTGCGAGAGCTACGATATATACCAGCGACAGCCCTCATTCAGGTGTTTGGTCTCCTACGAGTATGACATACGATGCCATTACCGATGCTTTTTGGATTGAGCTTGGACCGTATGATGACGCGTCAATGGTCTATTACTATATCACTATTTATGACACGACAGATTATTCGGTAGATACAGATATCTTCTGGTTTACGATTAACAGCCCGTAGTTTGCTGATAGCAGTAATTGTTAATTGTATAAAGGGACTGTTGCCAAATAGAGAATTCTCCTTGTTTGCGAAAAAGTCGTCGTTGTAAGTACCCGTAAAAAGGGGGTGCGACCAACGGGAGTGTAAGGGGGATCTCCCCTAAATTGTATTGGGCAACATGCCCATAAAGGCTCCGCACAGTCTGAAAAATAATTTTTTAGGTTGTGTGGAGTATATATTCCTAAGCCGTGCTTTCAATTCACGCTTCACAATTCACATTTTTATTCCCTGACTACTTGAAAATTGCCCCGAACTTCGGTATACTTTCAGTAGAGGCAACAAAATGATCAAACCAGCGGACATGGCGGTAACAGGGATCAACGCAAACATCTTAAAGATGGACGCGGCAAGTAATAATATAGTCAATTCGAATACGCCGAACTATAAAGGCGTTCGGGTCCCTACGGTAGAAAGTGTCGCTGGCGGAACCCGCGGGACTCCTGTTCGAGATACGCGACCGGGCAGTATCATTAGGCACGCTGACACCGGTAAGACAGAGATGAGCTCGAACACGAGTCTCGCGCTGGAGTTCACTAACTTGATGATGGCTAAGAGTGCTGTTAGCGCAAACATTAGTGTCATAAAGACCTCAGACGAATTGCTGGGTACGCTCTTTGATATAAAAGGATAGGTAGAAGGCTGGTCAAACCGTATTAGCCCGGTTTTGCGGGCAAAACAGGCTTAGTCCCATGATAAGACAAGTATGGTAAGCAAAGCTCCATACTAATGAATGTTTTTAGGCGCGAAGCTTTATTCGAGAAGTGTAACACTATACAATTTATAGATTGATCTATCTCGGTTTGTACCAGCCCCTTTTTATTAATTTAACTGCTCTTACGCCACTGCAAGAAAAACATCTTAAACTGTCTGCCCTACTATTTATGTCAAGGGCTCCAGACTCAAAAAAGCCCGAAGGTATATTTTTATTATGAGAAGATTTTTGTTGTCGATAGCTATTTTCCTTGCTCTTACTGCTAGCGCGAACGCTCTTTCTGTCGGGGATGAGGCGCCTGATTTTCAGTACACGACTCTAAAAGGCAAAAATGTCTCTTACATCGCACAGTTTAAGAACAAAAAACCGCTCTACATAATATTCTGGGCGTCTTGGTGACCTCGTTGCGACACTGAACTTCCCCGGGTGGAGAAGGTATATGAGAAATATAAAGATAAAATTGACTTTGTAGGCGTAAATATAGCTATGCACGAAAGCCCCAAAAAAGTTAAAAAGTATATAAAAGAGAAAAAACTAACTTTTCCAATGGCATACGACAAGCATAAAACATTGCGCAAACTCTTTAGTGTCGCGGGCGTTCCTGCTGTCATTATTATCGACAGCACCGGGATTGTGAAGTATATAGGCGTAAACCTACCCAACGATTTTAAATCGTATTTGTGATGTTACCGAACAAACAATAAAAATAGGTCGTGCGGAAGTCTTACTTAACCTGTTTAGATTTCCATTTCCACAAAAACAATCCATCTCCCTTATAGAAGAGCTGTCACACAAAAAAAACAGAAGTACACGCCATCTTGTGTACTTTGTTTTATGACTCTACCAAATAATGCGGTTAATCATATTTTGGCACACTACTTGCATTGTTACTTACTTAGTATTAAGTAACTTTTTGATTATTTTTTGTAGACCCGCTCAATAGCCTGATGAAAAACATAGTTATTCAGGTAACTTGGGGAGGACAGAGGGGGGGGAGATGAGAAAAATATTTAGGTTGACAATTTTAGCGCTGTTTCTTTTAACACTTTTTTTGGGCAATTTGCTTAACGCGTCAGAGGGGATTCAAGTCTCGGTACCACTTGAGGTCGAAAAACTCAAGGTAGGTGATGTGATCGACGACTTTACTCTGCGGGATTTTTGTGTTAACGATACGGTTTCTTTCGAGAAAGATATCAAGGGAAGCTATAAGGTAATCGCATTTGGTTTCGGTATCAAGGACCACCCGGACTGCGGTTGTAGTGTTGATGTTATCAGCAGGCTCGCGAACAAATGGTATACAGATTTTAAAGCGTTTGAGGTAAACTTGGACAATACGGCTGAGGAGTCACGCTTCCAGTGCGATAGAGATATGGGGATGCTGGTCGATATGCTGATGGATCCAATGCTGACACTTCCGAAGAAGTTCGGTTTCAGCGGTAATCACGATGAGCTTCCATGTGTAGTGATTGTTGATGGTGATGGAAAGATCCTGTACGTAAAAGAGGGGTTTGACACACACAAGGATTCTTCAGTGGTCAGCGAGGTAGTCTCAAAGGCGATTGGGCAGTAAGCGGCGGCGCGGTAAATAGAAAAATAGAAGATGTGAGTTTTTTTTACTTCAAAAATAAAAATAACTCTTCCAAAATGTTATCAATACTGTTATCTTACCCGCTATGATAGCAAAACTTACAGGTAAACTGATTCATAAATCAGTCGACTACATCATTATTGATGTCAATGGTGTCGGCTACCAGCTTTTTGTTTCGCTTACTACTTTTTATCAACTCCCTGAGGTCGAGAGCCCGGTCACGCTCGATACGTACCTTAACGTGCGTGAGGACGCGCTGGTTCTCTACGGCTTTTCCGGCGTGGAAGAGAAAGCTATATTCCTGCAACTCACAAGTATAAGTGGAATTGGTCCGAAGCTTGGGCTCGGTATTCTCTCTGGTATAAGTGCTGATGAGCTTATAGATGCAATCGAGACACAAGATGTAGTGCGGCTCGTGAAGATACCCGGTATCGGTAAGAAGACCGCCCAGCGGATCGTGCTTGAGTTGAAGGATAAGATGAATCGTATAGAGCGTACCAGTGAGAAAGGCGAGTTGCCACGTGTTGGTTCTGGAGAGCAGTTAAACGAAGATGTTATCTCAGCGTTGGTGAACCTCGGGTACAAGAAAAACGATGCTGAAGGAGCGTTAAAAATAGCTCTTAAAGAATGTGGTGATGATAAATCGTTAGAAAAACTGCTAAGGATGTCGCTGAACCTTATTTCTCGGAAATAAGAAAGCCATTTTAGACAGGATTTGACAGAATAGAAAATGAAATTCAAAGAGTTGACAGACAAAATAATCGGTTGCGCTTATACAGTATATAATGGGATGGGATTTGGTTTTCTTGAATCAGTTTACGAAAAGTTTAACCGCAAAAGCCTATTACGGTTAAATATGATAGTAAGACAGTCGGTAATTTTATTGCGGATATTCTTGTAGACGACAAAATTATTCTAGAACTGAAATCTGTAAGACAACTGACAAAAGTGCATGAAGTTCACGTAGGTCTACTTATTAATTTTGGAGAAAAATCAGTAGAAATAAAGCGAAAAGTAAGAAAACTTTGAGCTTGAAAATCTGTTCTCAAGAATTTGCGAATGAAAAACTTTCATAGACAGGGGTAACAGGATTTGACATGTGATAGGTGTTTTGATTTATATCATATATTTACAATAAGTTATGTGTTAATGATAATAAATTTGTTTAAGTTTCTAATCCTGACAATCCTATTGATCCTGTCAAAAAGTTTTATAATAGGCATGTTGCCCAATACCATTTAGGGACTTAGCCCCCTACGCTTCCGAGCATTTATCTACTGGTCGATCCCCCATGATATCAGCTGTTTACAAAAGCATTTTTTTTAGGAACATGAAAATTCTTCTATTTGGCAACATTCCCATAAAAACCTGAAAAAAAGTTCTTTTAAAAAAGAAGAAATCCTGCTATCTTAGTACGCACAATGGAACGAATGATAACCCCACAAATAGCTGAAGATGATATCACCTTTGATACCTCATTACGCCCGAAGTTGTTGACTGATTATATTGGTCAAACGCGTGCGAAGGAAAACTTGAGTATTTTCATTCAGGCGGCGAAAAAACGTGGCGAGGCTCTTGACCATTCGCTTTTTTATGGTCCCCCCGGTCTTGGTAAGACAACGCTTGCGTATATTATATCTAATGAGATGAATACTAATATCAAGACGACATCAGGACCTGTGATAGAGAAGGCTGGTGATCTAGCGGCAATCCTCACGAGCCTAGAGGAGAATGACGTCCTTTTTATAGATGAGATACACCGTCTAAATCACGCTATCGAGGAGATACTATATCCTGCGATGGAGGATTTTAAGCTTGACCTGATAATTGGGCAGGGACCGATGGCGAAGACAATGCGGATTGATCTTCCGAGGTTTACCTTGATTGGTGCGACTACCCGTTCTGGACTGTTGACGGCGCCGCTTCGTAACCGTTTTGGTGTTATCATACGGCTACAGTTCTACTCACCCGAGGAGTTGCAGAAGATAGTCACTAGGTCGGCCGGGATACTCGGAATTGAGATAATTGATGATGCCGCGTATGAGTTGGCGAGGCGCTCGCGCGGTACACCGCGTATAGCGAACAGGCTGCTAAGGCGGGTTCGTGATTTTGCCGAGGTAAAGGCTGATGGTATAATTACAAAGCCGGTGGCTGATAACGCACTCAGAATGCTTGAGGTGGATCATGCCGGTTTTGACAGTATGGACAGGCAACTACTTTTGGTGATAATAGAGAAATTTGGTGGAGGGCCTGTCGGTCTCGATACGCTAGCGGCGGCAATCGGTGAGGATAAGGGCACTATCGAAGACCTATACGAGCCGTACCTGATACAGCAGGGGTACCTGAACCGGACACCGCGTGGCAGGGTCGCGACCAAACTGTCGCATGACCATTTCAACTTGACCTTTGCCGAGACTCCACAAGGAAAGTTACTTTAATATATTCTGGTGAACACGTGACAGGGTAGGGCAGTCACGTGTTCACAATTCAAATCTTTTTTCTCTCGACTCTTCTAGAAAAGCCTCTGCACAACCCTTAAACCGTCATCCCGAAGTCTTTTAGACCATTTTTTTAAATAAAACATTGCTAATCGAAAAAAACATTATATATTTATATCTAGTAATTTAATATTCAGGAGGTGACTTTTTGTGAATGAAAAACGCCAAAGGCTGAGAGTACCTTTCGAGTCCTCCATTGAGATAGATACCGGTGATGGGAAGAAGATGTTTGAAAGCCTTCAAGATATAAGTATGTCAGGTTTTTTCATTAAGACGGCCGATACTTTTGATTCGGAGAAGGATTATGACTTTGATCTAAAGCTTACATGTGGTGAGAAAGAGATCAACATCAATGGAAAATGTGTACCGATCAGGGTAGAAGAGGGTAAAGTGTGTCAGGAGCTTGGTGTCGGTTTCAAAATAACTGAAATTGATCCAGAAGGTAGTCAGGAGCTGTTTAAATTAGTTAAATATAACACGCTGGACTGATAACTGTTACTGATACCAATAATGAAAATAGAAGTTAGAAGATATTTCCAATAGTAAAATACCACTCTGTGAGTGCTTCTCCGGGCTGCCGGTCTAGTTTTTGACCTATATCGAGAGACAACGGTCCAGCCATTGTGAGAAACCGTATCCCTACACCGGCCGCGTCTCTTACTTCTACCGGGTCGAAATCACTGTTATCTGACCATACATTTCCCGCGTCATAGAAGATGATGCCGCCCCAAGTTTTCCCGAATGACAACCTGAATTCCGCGTTGTAATTTACCATTACACTCCCCCCGATCGGTATGTCTCCTTCACCTTTTGGACCGATAGAGTCTGCTGAAAAACCACGCACAGTATTTCTGCCGCCGAGGAAGAAGCGTTTGTTAATTGGTAGCTCGGGTTCGGCATCAATACTGAAGCCATAGCCCCCCCTAAAAGATAGAGCGAAAGTTATGTTGCGCCGAAGCGGTATGTACCAGCTACTTCTACCGGTCAGTTTTTGGAAGTGTAGCTGTGATCCGAGCTCTTTACTGGAGTAATCAAATTTGAAGCTGTTAAATGAGCCCGAGGTAGGGTTGAATGGATCATTCCGAGAATCCCAGACGAGTAGTGGGCTGATCGCGCAAATACGGTTGGTGCCTACGTCCTCAGGGATTACAACAGCGACATCCTCGACATCTCTAAGTTCATCAAATTCTACTACGTATTGCAGAATACCTTGTATGGTATCGAAGAAATCTTTTTTGACACCGACAGTGGTGCTGAACTCTCTCAGTGTATAGCTTTCTTCTTGATAGTATCTATCCGCGACACTGATGGTCGCGTCGTAAGGATTGTTAAAGAGCCACGGCTCTTCAAAAAAGAATGTCAAACCACTGCTATTTCCGTCCGCGTCAGCCTTTAGTGAGGCAACCCTTCCGTAGCCGCCTAAATTGGTATGTTTTACCTCCACCGATCCGCGAACGCCCTCTTCGGTAGCGTAACCAAGCTCGAATATCACAGAACCGCAATCTTTTTCCTTGACTTCATAAACAAGATCTTTGACCCTATCTAGTTCCGCGCTGATATCGTCGTGAATATTTACAAGCTCAAAATAACCAAGCCTGTAAATTCTTTGCCTTGCCAAGTATAGGTCATCTCTTACAAAAGGGTCGCCTCTTTCGAGTTTCGCCTCTCGCCGGATCACCTTTTTTTTTGTGAAATCATTTCCAGCTATAATACGTTTACCTATCTTAGCTTTTATACCCTCGTCAATGATATATGTGAGTTTGACTTTGTTGCCCGGTAGGAGCTCAGACTTTACATCGGTGTTCACTTTATAATAGCCATATCTCCTGTATACTTCTCTTATCACCCGTTTTTCATCCTCAAGCCGATAAATATTCAGCGGATTACCAACCCTATTTTTCAGACGTCTGAGGATCTCTTCTTTGTACTCCTCTTTAATATCATCATAAGAAGGCTTTGCTACAATATAACCCCGCGGGTGTACTTGTGTTTTTAATGTTCTGTAAGTTATATCAGAAACAACAGTCTGCTTCCCCTCATCGATAGGGATCAAAATATCCACCTCGCTGGTCGCGGTGTCATATTTCAGCTCAAGGTAATAGAGTACTTTTTTGCCGTCAGGAGTCTTTGCAGAGTCAACGATCATTTTTAACTTGCCAGCTCTAACTCTGTCATAAACGCTTAGGTCTCCTAATTCATCCTTCTTCCCGATTTTAACATCAAGAAAACCGTTCTTTTGATAAGCGTACTTTATTGTTTTTAAGTCATCTATCAAAATATTTTTTAACAGGTATTCATTAGAGAAAAAACTGCTGTTTCTCGTCAGCATGTGTTTCCGTAGCCTCGGGGTTTTATACCTGAGATTACCGGTGAATTTTATCTCGTTTATTTTTACACGAGGTCCCTCAAAGACAGTGATATCGATTACTTTCTCGCCGTTGATTATTTCTTTAATCTTATCCGATTCACTTTCTTTTTTATCGACAGCTATTTTCACAAAATAAAAACCATTATCACGGTAAAATTTCATTATGTCATTTAAATACTTATCAACCGTACCGCTAGTCTTTTCCTTCGCGAAATCAAAAAAAGAGAAAAGCTTTTCGTCACTATATAGATCATTCCCATTGAAATTTATTTTCACCTTATATGGGATATCCACGACGAGCTTTAAGTCTACATTTTCCACATTATCGTACTCAAACCTAACCTCACCGAGATCATAATATCTGTTCTTGACAAAGTATTCAATAATGTTTGACATGGCTTTATCACGATTTTTTTTACTGCATGTATCACCCTGAGCGATATCCATAGCGTCAAGCAGTTCTTCTCTATCAAAGCTGATGGCACGGTTTGGATATTCAATATCAATACTCCTGATTTTTGACCGCGCTCCTTCATCAATAATAAAGAGCAGTTCTATGTCATACTTATCCTTACGTTTGTTTAGCTCATAGGTAATGTCAACATTCAAAAAACCATTTTTAACGTAAAAAGATTTTAGCTTTTTTATTGATTCAGCGATCTTTTTTTCGTGCAACTCGTCGTTTTCTCTTATCGTAACGCTTCGCTTTAGGTCGCTGTTCCAGAACTCGCTATTACCTGTAAAGCCGATTTCGTTTATACGTATTTTGGGGAGCAGGGTAAAAGTCAGGTCAACCATACCGTCTACTTCTTCTGCTTCAACAACTATATCGGAGAAGAAGTCCTTCAGGAACATAGTTTTTATTCCGCGCTGTATCAGCTTGTCTGAATAAATAGTACCGGGTTTGAAGTTAAGTAGCCATTTCATCTCTTTTTTGTTAATGAACGGCTCTGCTTCTATGTGGATGTTTTTGATCCGCATGTTATGAAATTTTTTAGCGGCAAAGCAGTTAGAAGCAAGTAATATTATGTAGAATATTATTGACAAAGTAAGGATTGCTAAAAGGCGTAAGCCTCTCGACATAAAACGCCTAACATGGCGGAATGAGGAAGGATAATTCACGTGATTATTCTCCCATTAACTTAATTATTACCCTTTTTCTTCTTCTACCATCAAACTCAGCATAGTATATCTGCTGCCAGGGGCCTAAATCAAGAGCACCGTTCGTGACAGGTACGATTACCTGATGATGGCATAACATGCTTTTCAGGTGCGCGTCGCCGTTATCCTCACCGGTATGGTGGTGGCGGTAGTCTCTGCCGAACGGAGCGAGAGTGTCGAGCATCTCGTCTATATCACCGATGATACCGCTCTCGGCGTCGTTGATGTATACACCGGCTGTAATGTGCATAGCTGAAACGAGTGCCATCCCTTCTTGGATACCGCTTTTTGAGAGTGCTTCTTCAAGCTCGTGCGTGATATTTATATACTCCCTGCGTTTAGATGTATTGAACCATAGGTATTTAGTGAATGATCTCATAGTTATTTCCTCTCTAGGACAATCCATTCTTTTGCTAATGCCGCCTTTGTTTCAACGCACTTTTTTAGCTCAAAATACGCCTTTATCGGTAGATATGAATCTTTGCGTTCGTATGAATCCTTAAATATTATCTCACCACCCTCTACTTTGAACATGGCTGAATAGCCAAAGTTCTCAGAGGAGTAGGAGTATTTTTCCGGTAAGTAATAGATTGTGTAATCGTCAGGCAATTTCAACCTGTACTCATTGTCAAACCTGGTCAGACCATCGAAGCTCAAGGGATACTTTCTATCTTTTTTGCCGACACTGTATGCCGAATATGATAAGTCGGGCAACTGAAACGCGAGCAGTTTGCCACCCGCGGATATCATATAGTTGTCGATCGAATAGTTTACTTTCATCACTGGCTGACTCTTCAGGTCGTCAAGGTTTTGAAGCTCGTAGCTATCGAGCTTGGCGTCAGGGTGAATCCTGTTTACCATCTTCTGAAAAAACTGCTTCAGATTTTCTTCTGGTAAGTATCTGAAATATCTTAATGACCTCTGGCTATTGCCATTCACAGTCATAGTGGCGGATACTTTGATACCGCCATCAGTAAAGAGTTCTATGTCGTAAGTATTTACGGTACTCTCTTTTTCCGCCGGCTTTAGAGGTACTCTGAATATTTTACCACCTTCTTTTGTTACCTTTATTCCATGGCCTCTTTGGATAGAGTTGTCAATGTCACGTATCGTCAAGCTTTTATTAGATGTTGAAATATATAATGCTGTCATATCAAGTGGTACAACGACTACCGGAACGCTGAACTGTTTTATATTCGGCGTTTCGCTCAGCGTTTCGCCTTGTTCACCGTACCTGACGAACGCGAGATCACACTTGATATCAGCGGCTTTCAGAAAAGCGTAAAGCAAAAACGCCTTATCAAGGTGGTTACCGGCCTTTTTAGTGAATATTTCATCAGTTTTTTTAGGAAGATAACTGTACTGTGATGGAGCTACAGGAATCGTGGTTATCTCTTTTATAATATAGCTGTAAATGTTATGGAGCTTATCCATTTTTGTTGGTGTGGCAACTAGTAGCTCTGACAGTTTTTCTGAGATACCACCACGATATATCAACCGCTCTTCAATCGCTTTCGCGAACTCTTTGCTGATATTCTTGAAATCCGGGCTGACAGAGACAACGACTTTTGGCAAGATCATATCTGCCGATGGCATATACGATTCCTCCTCGACAATCATCGTGTTCTTCTTGATGTATGTCAAAACAGTATAGTCGCCAGCTTCAGATTCTACTAGTGTATAATCTTTACCTTCTTCCCCCATCATACGCAGAGCTATGTCAGGCGCGTTACCATCTTTAGGGAATTTTATCACCAGCTTCTTTTTTAGTATCGGCTCACCGCTCGCGAAATAGACTTCCTCAAATACCGGTTCAAACGTATTAACCGTCGTCTGAGTAAGTGTGTACTTATAGTCGAGTACCGAACCGACAAGAACGTTTGGTAAAGGTAATTTGATATGGTTGACTCTATTATATTCCGGGTACCGGTAATAAGTTGATGATTCTCGCATCGAAGAACGGTCAAAATTATACACTATCCCATTGTTGATTGTTCTCGCATAGTCAATTTTTGAAGTCTCAGTATCTTTTTTGTAACCGAGAGAAATAACGCCGACGCTCTTCCCCCGTTCCTGGAGCAACTGCACAATATCTCTGAACGAGGATATAAATTCGCCACCCTTCGTGTAAGTCAGGGTGACTTCACTCAACAGCTTTACGTAAGCCGCGTTTGGATAGGTTCCCTGAGCCACTTGATTATTGTAAGCCTCATTAAGGGCGCCATCATTAAGGTCAGCTAAAAGGACGGTCTTCTCATAGTCAGTAGCGCCGTCAAAATCTATCCTGAGAATATCAGATTTATTGAACAGCTTTTCCTCTTCAACAGTCTTAAAAAACACGGTAGCACTGTCAATCCCTGTGATCTTACCGCGTAACTCAAGCCCTTTGTTAGTAATCAGCATGTCCGCGTGTAAGTAAGGCACAAAACAGGCCAGCATGATGATAACAATTAAAACAATATTTATTTTTCTGGTCATATTTCCTTGCCGATTTTATTTCTTTTCAAGTATTTTTTTGAGCTTCTTGGCCTTTTGTTCACTAATCCCCTTAAGCTTCTCTATGTTTGCCTGAGCTTTTTCAAGCTCACCTTTTCTTATATATACTATCCCAAGATTAAGCAGGGTGTCAGAATCATTAGGGGTTATTCGTAAAACTTCTTTATACTCCTTCTCCGCCTGCTCATATAACCCCTTTTTCGCGTACATATTCGCAAGGTCAAAATGAGCCCCTTCATGATCATTGTCTAATTCAATTGTCAAGCGTAACTCTTTAAGCTCATATTCGTAGAGCTCCTGTTCAGCGTAAAGATGCGCAAGAGTGTAGTGTGCTTTGGCGTTAGCTGGATCGATCTTGTTAGCCTTACGCAAATAACCGACTGCGGCTTCTATGTGCTTATCGTCATAATTCAGAAACCCGAGCTCGAAGAGAGCTTTCGAGTTGTTAGGGTCGGTTTTTATCGCTTTCTTAAATAGCTTTTCAGCTTCTTCCCTTTTACCTTCAGCGAG
Organism: Deltaproteobacteria bacterium; assembly: GCA_024276115.1. Taxonomy (GTDB): domain Bacteria; phylum Desulfobacterota; class JAJRXV01; order JAJRXV01; family JAJRXV01; genus JAJRXV01. The sequence goes on along the minus strand of JAJRXV010000064.1, from coordinate 16,350 downwards.
TAAAGAAGCGCCCTTATTATACTTCTTCATGGATCTTTCAGATTTACTGCCACATCCTACTGTTATAATAGTGGATATAAGTACTAAAAATAGCGTCCCTAAAATACGTTTCATCATTACCTCCCCCCTGTTTTAATGAAATAAGTCAAGCGATAAACAGAAATATTTTCAAATTGCGTGAAACTTTGTTTCTTGCTAATATATTGTCTACGGCATCATGCCGACTGTTAGATATATTACACAATATTGATAATAGTGAAAAAAGTCTACAATGTCAATTATATTTTGGATGTTTGGCTGGTTTTGCGCAAGCAGGTTTTACTGCTCTAGAGCCATAGCGTCAAAGTATTCGCCCACAACCGACATCATCTCGACCAAATTGTCAGTCGTAACTACTTTTTGACGGAATGACGAGCTGGAAGGAAAGCCTTTTGTGTACCAGAGCATGTGCTTTTTCATCTCTCTATGGCAGACTTTTTCAGAGACAATTCTGCTGAACAGTTCAACATGCTCTTCTATCACGTGCCTTATGTCAACAATCGTTTTCCCATCATAGTCCGGGTTCCGCAACTCCTCAAAAATAAAAGGATTGCCGAGAGCGCCACGGGCGATCATCACCGCGTCACAACCTGTGTACTCAAGCATACGTGTAACATCGGTGGTTGAAAAAAGATTACCGCTACCGATCACTGGTACTGATACGCTATCTTTCAACTTTTTAAGCGCGTCAATATCTATGTCGCCACGGAAGAACTCGGTTCTGGTCCTCGGATGCAAGCATATAGCGTCAGCACCCTCGCATTCGGCTATCTTCGCGATCTCAATGTAGGTCTGTCTTGCTTTTTCCATGCCGAGTCGCATTTTTATTGTTAGCGGAACAGTGATAGCGTTTTTGACAGCCGCTATAATCCTTTTGACATTATCAGGATCGTCTAAAAGAGCGCATCCAGCACCATTGCGCAGTACTTTTTTTACAGGACATCCCATATTTATGTCAATGATATCAGCACCGAAATCCTGACATATTCGCGCGGCGTCAGCCATTGCCGATGGGTCATTACCAAAGATCTGAAACGCGACCGGTTTCTCCGAGTTGTCAGAATCGAGGAGCCTTAATGTTCTTTCAGCACGGCGGATCAACCCCTGTGCGCTGATCATCTCTGTGAAGACAAGCGCGCAACCAAATTTTTTGTTGATCAAGCGGAATGGCAGGTTAGATATCCCTGCAAGTGGCGCCAGAAAGTAGCGGTTTTGTAACTCAAGATCACCGATAGAGATTGAGGTAGCTATTTTTTCAGCTCCTCATCTATGATTCGTGTGATTTTCTCTTTATATGCTTTATAAAAATGAGGTCCCGCGAACTGAATCACACCTTTTTTGTCAACAAGCGCGGTTGATGGCAGAGACTGAATACAATAGTCATCGTAGGCCTCTAGCTTCAGGTCCAGCAATACAAGTGAGCTTACCTTTTTATCTTTTATCTTCTTCTTTATCTTTTTCAGGTGCGCGGGTGATGATGAGCGGGTCTCCATATTTACCAGAAGTATTACTAGGTCTTTTTTGCTTTCAAGCTCTGTTTTGATAAAGTCCATCTCCTCCCAGCATTTCGCGCACCAAGTAGCCCAAAAAGTGATAAATACGACTTTACCCTTGTAGTCTGAGAGCTTAACGTAGTTCCCGTCAATATCTACAAGGTTGAAGTCTGGAGCGATATCTCCGGGTTTCTTGCATATAGCGAATGATATGTTGGGAACTGCCAAAAAAACAACTAGAATTAATGCAATACTAAGGACCGCTAATCTGCTTGTTAAGTTCATCCTGAGTTCTCCTTTTTAAATCATCAAGTAATTTTCCCTGAATTTTACGTGGTCGGACAATGAAAAACAAATAAACAATAATCGCGAGGATCAATAATCCTCCAGATATCAATAGAACATTAAAAACCATAGCTTTCTTTTTTGTCTGAAGCTCATCAAGAAACAGCATTCTGATCTTATCGTAATCTATCTCTACTTCCGCGGAATATATTACCTTTTCATTCAATCCGACTAAAAAGAGTGTTGGTGTCTTGTCAGTGCCATAAGGGTCGGCCGCGGTGAAAAATGTTTGCTTATACATTTTATCTATTGGAGCCGGGCATGTTATTTCGCCCTCCTTCAGGAATTTTTTAATCGCCACCTGAAAGAGATCACCTTCTACATTCACCGCCAGTACCCTTAAACCAGCTCCTCTAAGCTCTTCAAACATCTTGTTGATCTTGGGCAACGACTCTCGGCAGTATGGACACGATGAAGACCAGAAATAGATTATCGTGACATACTTCCCGAAGTAGTCCTCAGTATCGTAAGTCTTTCCATCAAGGTCTTTCAGCTTAAAATGTGGCGCTTTTGAGCCTAGCGGTATTATATGTTCGTATAAGTCATCCTTTAGCTCGGTGACGTCCCTGACGATATTGCCGACCTCAGGTATTAGCTGGGCGTAAGCCGTGTTCGCGAAAAGAATCAGTAAGAGCAACCATAAGCAAGCTTGTTTTTTAGTAAGTGTAGACATTGCCACCTTTGCGTTTTGATTCGTATAGATTTTTTTCAGCATGAGCGATAAGCTCCTTCTCTGCTTTTCCATCACCGGGGTATGTTGCGATACCGAGCCTCAAAGTCGGTTTTGGAGGCTTCCCTTTAAATTCCTCCGCCTCCACTGTTTAACACATCCTCTTGGCGACATTGCAGACGTTTTCAGCGGTAGCATCAGGGAATATTACCACAAACTTGTTGCCGTAGCGTGCCGGTATGTCATTGCTCCTGATAGTATCCTTTATTATGTTAGAAATCTTGATGATTGCCTGATCACCAGCGATATGCCCGTAAACAGAGTTGAAATCAGCTAAGTGTCCTATAGACGCTATGCAGAGTGTTACTGGATACTTGGCTCTTTCTGCCCGTTTTAGCTCACGGTCAAGCTCCTCATGAAAATACTTGTAGCTGTAGAGCCCGGTCAGACTGTCATGGTCAGACGTTTTTATAATGTACTCCTGCAGGGTGCTGTGGTCTATTATCAATGCGCAGATATTAGCAAAATCATTGAAAAACTCCAGGTCGTCAGAGGAAAACATCTCTTTGTTTGTAGAGTCAAAATAGATCACACCGATAATATCTCCACCGATCTTCAGTGGAGTGACATACAAAATGTCGTACTCGTGCTCGAACTTATAGTCATCTTTACCAAAATGCGGGTGGTCTTCGGTGATGAGTAATGAACCCCCATCCTTGAATACTTCTTCGATTATCAGCTTTGTTTTCATGGAATGAAACTGTTTGACAAATTTATGACTTAATCCTTTTGATATCTTTATCTTTAAATCACTGCTTATTTTGTCATAAGTGATAATCCCGCATGATGAAAACTGATAGAAACCACTAAGCTTGTTCAGTGCGTAGCTTATCAGCTCCTCAGAAGTCAAGTTTGAGTTTATCTGCCCAAGAATATCTTCAATCAGCCTTAGTTCCTTTTTTGCATCCATATTCGCGCCTCGTTTCATTTGATTTATTTTTTTACTTTGTGTACTTTTCTATGATCTTATCTATATGCTCTCTCGACGCGAAATAGAAGTTCGACTCAGCGAACGCCACAGTCCCATCTGGGGCGACGATCACGGTCGATGGTAGAGAGTTCACACAATATGAGCTCCAAACCTTTAGCTCAGCATCAAGTAACATCGGGAACTTAACCGCGTGTTCCTCAGCCTTTTTCTTAATTCTTTTCACGTGAACAGGGGAAAGGTTTTGCGTCTCCATATTTACAAGAAGAACTGTGACTTTATCATCGTTTGCAAAACGGGCCTTGATGTAATCTATCTCTTCCCAACACCTTGGACACCAAGTCGCCCAAAAGGTCAACAGAACCAGCTTCCCTTTCATGTCTGACAGCTTGACTGTATCACCGGTGTTAATATCCGTAAGTTCAAAATCAGGAGCCGGATCACCAATCTTCTGGCAGATCGCGAGAGAGCTGATAGGGCTCAATAGTACACAAATAATAGAAATCGTTAATAATACCACCAATTGTTTATAATAGTTTCTTGTCAAAATAATACCTCCCTTTAAAAAAATGTAATTTTATAATTTTTTATCTTTATGACAGTTCTTGCAACTTTCTTCAACAGTAAACTGCTTTTTATACTTAGGCTTAATAAACATAAACTTGTGGTCATGTATACTGTACCGGTTCTCGTCAGGTGACAACTTCGGCTGGTGGCAGTCATGACAGTTAACGTCCTTAATAATATGATATCCATGCATCTTTTGCGTCTTTTCATCACCGAGGCTTTTCACTTCTTCCTTTTTATGGCACGTCATACAAAACTCTGATGGTGTAAATGGCTTCTCTTTTTTCTTCTTAGGTTTTTTCGCGGGTTCAATGCCCTCTTTAACCATCATTGCCTGTTTCATACGTTCTCTTATGTTGCCGCACCTGTCACAAGTCTTGCCGGGCAGAAAAAAAGTATCCTGGAAATACAGAAACTGTCTGTGGCGATCGTCGTAAGTGTTGTCTCCCTCCCAGCGGAACGGATCTTCGGCGAACGGCACATCATGTTCTTCAGCCTCAGGACCGGGCATCCTCTGTCCTGGTCTGGCCATCAGACCTTTGTAGTACACAGAAATATCGTCACCAGGCTGGAAATTCAGTGGGAATTTGAACTCACCGGTCATATCGTGACCTGTTGTGTGACATCCTTCACATATCATATCACGCCTTTGAGAAAGCTCAGGGTCGATAAACAGGTTGTTCGGATTCACTATGTCAGCTGGATCAGATGATTTTACGTGCTTCTTACCCGGACCGTGACAAGCCTCACACGTGATACCCAGCTCCGCGTAACCATCTGTCGGAATGTAACCGGTTACATGGCAACCGGAGCAGTATTTCCCCCAAGGTTTATCACGAGGCGTTTTCGGAATATCCCATTCTTCTTTTTGTATTGACCACTTTGGGGCGCGAACATACAGTTTACCCTTACGCTTGCCCTTTCTTCTGTTCTTGCTTATGTACTCTTGCGTCCAGTGAACTCCTACAGAATATTTCACCTGCGTGAGCGCGAAAGGTGGTTTATCTTTAAAATCTCCCAGAATGTCAGACATGTCAAGCTGAGGATTTCCGATAGTCCTGGCGTGCGGAGTTAGTTTCCACATCTCGTACTCTTTTGGGTGGCAGTTACCGCATACTTTTGAGCCTGCGTAATCCGCGGTGGAGTACCTCATCTCAAGTAGATGTTTAGGTTTTTTAAGTTCCTTCGGCTCATGGCACTCATTACAAAGCTCACCTTTTTTTACCTTCATACGAAGGAAATAGGTCTTAAAAAACTTCTGTTTAATAAATAAAGAGAATAGCTTAGATAAAGATGACCGACCGACGTATTGTTTTGTGGAAAAATGCTTCTTCCCGGTTTCAGTCATGTTATGCGGGTAATGGCATGTAACGCAGGTCAGCGTACCGTCAAAACCGAGCGGCAACTTTTCTGACTTCATCTTGGTCGGTTTTATCTCCATTGGGTGAAGCGTTTCACCATACATATAGCTGTGGCACTTGTCGGTACACATGCTGATAAAGTCTTTTGTATAAAAATTAGCTACTTCGAAGTTCAGTTTTCTTCCGATTATTCTTCGCTTCTTTGGCTTTTTCTCTTTTTTGTCTTCTTTTTTATCAGCTGTGATTTCAGGTGTACCCTCATGGCACTCTAGGCAGATGTCTTCTGTGAAGAAGATCAGATGAGGGTCTGACGGTGGCTTCGCGAAGAAAAATGGCACAATAGTGTACACTCCCGCCCATATCCCGAGAACGATCAATATAAAGATTAACGTTTTTGATACTCTTATTTCTTTCAAGAAACCTTATTCCTTAAATTTAAAATCGTTGATCACATTTTCCAGGTCGTTGATGTAGTTATTCAAAGCCTGTACTTTTTCTTTATCAGGGTTGCTTATGTCGTCACGTGATAAAACCGCGCCTAGCTCGCCGATTTGCTTTTTTACGGTACTAAACTTGTCATCTATCGCGATGACTCTTGTTTTGATGCCTTTAGTCATTTGGTTAATCGTGGCAGTAAAGTCTTGAAGCTCATCACCTTCTCTCAGTTTTGAGACCGTGTTGAGGTCGCCATTGCCGATCTTATCGAGATTCATCTTAAAGCGGTAAATAGGACCGCCGACTTTGTGTGATTCTATAAGCGAGATGATTGTCGTAAAGAAAGCGACGATCGCGGTAACGACAAACATTATCGCGATAACAGATGGTAAGAGCAGTTCTCGCACGTTACTGATCTTTGAGTGGATGCTGTAAAAGTTGTGCTCTAACGCCTCATCAGTAAGGAAGTAGGCGATCACCCCAGTAAGAATAGTCGCGAGAACGACAAAAGCGACTATTTTCAGGATAAACTTTATTTGGTAAGCTTTTTCGACTAAGAACGTACGTTTTAAAAAGCTTCGTCTGTTATTTCCCATTCTTGAGACTCCATACTTATATTATCAACGTGTTAAAAATCATTGGACAAAATTACATAAACCTATCTGCGTGTATCAATTCATAAGTCGATACAGGGCTTAAACAACACTTAACAGGCGCGCCTGTTTTTTTCTGGTTTTAATTCACGTAGCCCCCTACGCGATTCAAAGCCGACCCCCGATTGTTTAGCTGAGAGTAATAACTAAATTTTACAATGAAACTGAATGAAATGCAAGTGCTTTTAATATATTTCGCGTATTTTTACTAAACTCTTACCAGGCACTGCGTAAAAGAAATAATATATGTGACGCCAAATGTAATTGTTTTGTAAAAGAGGTGTTCCTGACCATTGATTGCTCTTACAAAGCTTGACAAACCGACTATTCTTATTTAATATAAGTTTTTAAAAAAAATATGTAAGAAAGGTAGCATATCATGGCTGGACGAAACCAAACAAACTTGAAGGAAATAAATACATCAGATGAAGAAGCTGTTGAGCTGATCGCTAATAACAGGAAAAAGATCGTAGCTGAGATAAGTAAAGTCATCATCGGTCAGGAGGATGTGATCGATCTCTTGTTGATCGCACTCTTCTCAAAGGGGCATTGTCTCTTCGTCGGTGTTCCCGGCCTTGCCAAGACACTCTTAATAAGTACTATCGCGAATGTTTTGAACCTCGACTTCAAACGTATCCAGTTTACTCCAGACCTTATGCCTTCTGATATCACAGGTACTGAGATCCTCGAGGAGGAGCATGCGACAAAAAAGAGGTTCTTCAAGTTCATCAAGGGACCTATCTTTACCAATATTCTGCTTGCCGATGAGATAAACAGAACTTCCCCGAAGACACAAGCGGCTCTCTTGCAGGCGATGCAGGAGTATCACGTTTCCGCGGGTGGCGCGAGTTATGACCTTGCCCTGCCGTTTTTGGTATTTGCTACACAAAACCCGATAGAGCAGGAGGGTACGTATCCGTTACCTGAGGCTCAACTTGACAGATTCATGTTTAACATTACAGTTGATTACCCGACATTTGATGAAGAGATTGAGATAGTCAAATCGACGACATCGGCATATAAGCCAGAGTTGAAAAAGATATTGGACGCTGAGACAATACTGCACCTTCAGAGCATGGTGTTGCGGGTTCCCGCGTCTGAGCATGTAATAAAATACGCTGTCAGTCTCGCGAGGGCGACACGACCCGCTGAGGAGACGGCGCCTAAGTTTGTCAAAGAGTGGGTAAGTTGGGGAGCCGGACCGCGTGCCTGTCAGTATCTTATCTGGGGCGCGAAGGCTAGAGCTATTCTACAGGGACGTTTCGCGGCTACGTGCGATGATATCAGAGCACTCGCGAAGCCTATCCTGCAACACAGGATAATACCGAATTTCCATGCTGAGGCTGAAGGTGTTGATTCAACGAAGATCATAGAGCTTCTCTTAAAAGAGGTTAAAGAAGGGGAATAGGTGTAAGAGACAGGCTCAGGCCCAATGCTGCAAGCTCTTGAAGAAGATGGGTAGTGACCAGCATCTAGGTGCTGGGGAGCGTAGGGGGAATCTCCCTAAATTGAATTGGGCAGCATGTCACTCTTCTGTCTTGCAACCTAAAATAAATATGAACACACCTGAACGAAAAAACTTACTCGATCCGGTAGTTATCGCCAAGATAGCTAGGCTTGCTTTGCGTATAAAATCGCCTGCGCGAGGTCTTTTGACCGGTATACACAAGAGCGTTTATTACGGTTCGAGCATCGAATTCTCTGAGCATAAGGAATATACACCTGGCGATGAGATAAAATTCCTCGACTGGAAAGTCTACGCCAAGTCAGATAAATATTACGTAAAAAAGTACGAGGACGAGACTAACTTAAAGTGTTACATCGTTCTCGATATGAGCGCGTCTATGAAGTACAGCGGACCGCAGTTTATCCTGCCTGAAGGTGATGCGAATGGCACGGACAAAGCTGATGACTCTAAAAATAGCGATGGCAGACCGCAGAGTAAGTTTGATTACGCGGCGCAGTTGGCGGCGACGCTCTCGTATGTTCTGCTAAGTCAGCAGGATTCTGTCGGGCTACTGACCTTCAATGAAAGTATATCGAAATATATACCTCCCAGGTCGAACATGGCGCACCTGCATGTTATACTCAATGAGCTTCAGAACGCTAAGGAGAGTGGTACGACTGACCTGCCGCACGTTTTAAACGAGCTGTCTGAGAAGATAAAGGGGCGTGGTCTTGTCATCATCATCTCTGATATGTTAGACGAGGATGAAAGCGTACTCAAGAACTTAAAGCTTTTTAAGAGCCGAAAACATGATGTGATCATATTTCACCTGCTTCACTCTGATGAGGTGAACATGCCGTTTGACCGGTTGACGTTTTTCGAGGGGCTTGAGTCGGGCGCTAAAGAGCTTGCCGATCCCCAGCTGATCCGTGATGAGTATATGCTACAGGTAGAGGAGTTCGTCAATAAATTCAAAATGGTATCGCGGGAGAATGAGATAGATTATTACTTCATCGATACTGATGACTCGCTTGACAGCGTTGTCACAAGATTCCTGTTCAGGAGAAGAAAATTTTAATGTTTAACTTTTCTTTCATAAATTCGTTCTTTCTTTACGGGCTCGCGCTTGCCGGTGTACCGGTGATAATTCACCTTGTCAACCGGAAGAAGGCTGTGTCGATCAAGTTCCCGACTATCCGGTTTATTCAGATATCGAATAAGAGAGTAGCTCGAAAATTTAAACTGAGACAGATAATCCTTTTGATTCTTAGGACGCTCGCGGTACTCGCGATCGTATTCCTCTTCGCACGGCCGATATTCCGCTCAGAAGAAAGCGCGCTAGGGTATACAAACGCTCCGTCAAGCTCAGTATTCATAATCGATAATTCATTCAGTATGCTTTATAATAACGGTGACACCACATATTTAGAATCAGCCGTCACATCGGTGGAAAACATTCTGGTAGAACAAAAGAAGATAGACAACGCGACGATACTCACGACTTGCAACATCGGTGAGGCGTCGTCACCAAAGCTGACTTTTGATAAGAGTGAGCTTTTGACCAGCTTGCGTGATATAAAAACCGGCTACACGAAGAGTGTTATCCTTGATAATTTTAAGGTCGCGGTCGAGCTCCTCAAAGACTCTTCGGCGACAATAAAAAACATATATTTTGTCTCTGACATGCAGAAGAACAGTTGGGATAATATCTCAAACTGGCCAGATATTCTTCTGAAAGAGATAAAGGAGAAGAGTATCAATGTTAATTTTGTTGACATCGCCGCGGGGAAGGCAAAGAATATTGGTATAACCAGTGTATCAGTCCTAAAGCAGAGCAAGGGTAAGGTGAGCGTGCTTAACCTCTTCTCCAAGATCCAAAATTTTTCCGCGTCACTAATGAAGGATATCCTTGTCAAAAGCTATATCAATGATAGCGAGGCGGTGAAGGGGTTTGTTAGTCTGAAATCGAATGAGGCTAGTGATAAGAACTTTTTCGCTCCGGTGCCAGAGTCCGGCATGATAACCGGTAAGATAGAGCTCAAGGATAAAAACTTCGCACCGGACAACGTGAGGTATTTCAGCCTGAAAGCGTTTCGGACTGTCAGAACGCTGGTTGTCGATGGCGACCCTACCGCCCAGCTGTTCACGAGTGAGACGTTTTACTTGAACTTTGGGCTCAATCCTATGAAGGACAGCTACTCGAAGATCGAGGCGCGGATTGTGACGTATGATGAGTTCAAAAAAGAGGAGCTGGCGAATTACGATGTCGTTATCCTCTGCAATGTTGAGGCTGTCGATCGTATTAAGGTACTCGATCTCAAGGAGTTTGTAGGTGGTGGGGGCGGGCTTCTCTTCTTCCTTGGGGACAAGGTCGATCCAATAAAATATAACAAGATGTTCGGTGAACTGCTCCCGCGAAAACTGCGTGATGTCTATACCGAGGTGAGCAAAGGTAAAAAGACACCATTTGATTATATTGATATAAACGACTATTCGCACCCGATACTTACGCCTTTTGAGGGGCAGAACAACGGTGATCTGAGCGTCGCGAAGTTTTATAAATATTTTATCCTCCAGCCTTCTGTCAAGAGGGCGAGTAGTATTGTACTTGAGTTTTCAAGCGGTAATCCATGCGTTATAGAAAAGCGGTACTCGAAGGGTAGGGTGGTGCTGTTCACCTCCACTGCTGACCGCGCTTACAACGATCTTTGCATTTACCCGACGTATCTGCCGCTTGTTCAGCAGATGACGCTTTTTTCGGCGAACGCGCTCGGCAAGGAGGCGTACAACGAGCTTGTGGTAGAGGATGTCGCACAGTTATCAGTCGATAAAAGCATAAGCGACGTGACTGTGGTAGATCCACAGAAGAACATTCTGTACAGGCAGACTAAAGCGCTAAAAGAAATAGCGATTGTTAAGTTTACCGAGACGTATTACCCCGGATTTTATAAAGTATACAGCGGAAAACTGACTAGGGATGAGCTTGAGAAAGCTGAACCGATAGATATTTTCGCGGTGAATGTAAACGCTTCAGAATCAGACTTCACGAAGATAGATGAGGCTTTGATGATGAAGCTGTTTGATAAAAACTATAATTATATTACCCAGAAAGATGGGGCAGAAAAGAGGAGCATCATGTTTTTCAGCGGTTCAGAAATATGGTCGACCCTACTTCTTCTGGTGATAATAGTTCTTCTCCTAGAGGGTATAATATCCTCATCATGGCGTAAGAAAAAAAATGTAAAGGGCGCGAAATGGAAAGAAGAAATGTACAGCAAGCGTCACTAATAGTATTGGTGATGGCGATTTGCCTTGTCTTTATGATACCGCCGGTTTTTGCGCTACAGCGGAAGAATGAGGTGGTTATCGCTCAGCTCAAGTACAAGGGGCTCGAGTTTGAGCCTTATAGTACGAGTTTGAATATGTTGGCGCAATATATAGTCACCCGCACCAGTGTTTCTGTAGGCAGGGAGAGGAAGCTCGTCTCGCTTGATGACAAGGAGCTGTTTGACTATCCGATGATATACATGGCTGGAGCTTATGATTTTAAACCGTTTTCTGACACGCAGATAAAGAAACTGCGGGCGTACCTTACTTTTGGGGGTACGCTGCTGATCGATGACGCTTCTGGGAAGAAGAATTCGAGCTTTGATAAAAGCGTCAAGCGGATGCTCGGCAGGGTTTTTCCATCTAAGAAACTTTCGAGGCTTGGTGACGATCATACGATCTTCCAAACGTTTTATATGCTGAAACGTATTGCTGGCAGAAAGCTTGTCAGCGCTTATCTTTATGGTATTGATATCGGTGACATAACTCCGGTTATCTATTCTAGAAACGATCTCGGTGGCGCGCTTGCCGGTTCGGATTTTGGCGGGTGGGAGAATGAGTGTACTCCGGGTGGTGACAGGCAGCGGGAGATGTCTTTCCGGCTCGGGATAAACATCGTTATGTACGCGTTGACAGCGAATTACAAAAAAGATCAGGTTCATATACCGTTCATACTTAAGAGAAGAAAATAAATGAATTTTATGGAAATATTGAAAAAAATCGTTGATAAGGACATTTCCTCCTTCAACGAATTCAAATTTAAGCTCGGAGCTGAGCTCTCACCGCTGATGATCGTGTTGATTACCGCGGCGTTTTTTCTGTTCCTCTACCTCGCTGGTAGAAGTACGAAGGGGCTCAAGTCCAAGAGGCGAAGAGTGATGTTGATCGCCTTCCGCTCAATCGCGCTCGCTTTTATTCTGATGATTGCTTTTCAGCCAAAAATCGAATTGAGGGAAACTAAAGAGCTCAAAAACTCGATGGCGGTGCTTTTTGATAACTCGTTGTCAATGAGTTTGGAGAAGGACGCGAAGAAGTTGTCCCGCTTTGAGACCGTAAAAAAATACATAGAGGATAATGATAGTTATTTCAATAAACTAGAAGAAGACTTTAATGTAGATTATTATGCTTTTGGTAAGGAGTTGAAGAGTACCTCGCTGTCAGAATTTGTTGAAGGTGTGAACGCGGACCAGTCGAATACGAAGATAGGTGAGGCGATCGAAAGCTTGAAGAAGGAGAACCCTAAAGCGGAATATACCGATGTAATGCTTTTTTCTGACGGTAACGACAATGGCAAGATCTCAGGGTTCGCGTCTAATCTGAATACTGCTCTCGATAAGGAGCTGTTTAAAAAGTATGTGAAGTCATTGGATATAAAGATACATCCTGTCATCACTGAGGGTGAAGAGGAGGACTTCCCGGACATCGGTATCAAAAGGGTGGTCGCGGATAAATTCGGTTTCATCCGTACTCCATTTGAGATTGAGGTGCATATCCGCATAAACGGTATGAAGGGTATGTCGAGCGTTCCTGTCGCCCTGAAAGAGGGTGACAATATTATCAGCACTGAGACGCTGGTTCTTGAAAGTGGGAAGAAGGATTACACAGTCAATATGAAGTTCTACCCACAACAGATCGGGAAGAAGGTGTATACTGCCCTTATCCCGAATTATTCCAAAGAGCTGATCGAGACGAATAATAGAAAGAGTTTTTACGCCAATATAATCCGTGATAAAACGCGGGTGCTTTTTGTTGTCGGCTCCCCGACATGGGATGAGCGGTTTTTACGGCGCGCTCTAAAAAGCAATCCGAATATCGACTTGATATCGTTCATGATATTGCGCACACGTTATGATTATCTCAACGTGCCGGAAAAAGAGATGAGCCTGATACCGTTTCCGACCCGAGAGATATTCGAGCGGGAGCTTCATACGTTTGATGTGGTTATTTTCTGCAATTTTGACTACGGTCCGTATGTCTCGCGACGTTACTTAAACAATATCAAAAACTATGTTGAGAAGGATGGTGGTGCTTTTGTAATGATCGGTGGTGACAAGTCTTTCCTCGCCGGCGGTTATTTTAATACGCCGATAAATGATATTCTACCGGTGGAGATATCGAGTGGTTCGACTCTGTTTTCTTACGGAAAATTTAATCCTGTTCTGACTGATACCGGGAATACGCATCCGGTTTTACGAATTGATTATGATGAGGATATGAACCGCCAGCTTTATGAAGCTCTTCCGGCGCTAGAAGGGATCAACACGGTACTTAGACCTAAACGGGATGCCGTGTCGCTGATGAACCACCCCAAAGCGCGTAATGAGCATGGCGCCGCGCCGGTCGTCGTTATATCAGAAGCGGGTAAGGGTCGTTCTATGGCAGTCATGACAGATACGCTCTGGAAATGGAATCTGCCTTATATCGGTATTGGCGGCAGTCCGCGTATTTATGAGAACTTTTGGCATAACGCTTTAAAATGGCTGGTGAAAGACCCCGAGCTGGACCTAGTGAAGCTTACTCTGAAGGATACAAATTTTTCTGCCGGTGATGCAATGAAAATCAGGCTAAGAGTGCTGAACCATAAGTACCAGCCGACAGACAGCGCAAAGATAACCGCAGAAGTAAAGACCGAAAGCGGAAAAGCGATTAAACTGGATTTTAAAAAGACAGATTCGCTAGGGGAGTATACAGCGAGCTTCACCCCGAAAGAAGAGGGCATATATTCTATAGAAGCATCAGCGCGGATCGGTAAGAAGTCGCTCGGTAAGGATATCCATCCGTTTATTGTAGAAGATGCCCAAGCAGAGTATCAGGAGTTAGAGCTGAACAGAAAACTGCTTGACGATATCGCTTTGATGAGCGGCGCTAAGTCTGTAACCTTGAAGAACGGTGGTTTTTCTGAAAATGTCGAGCTTGATACTACCAAAGAGGAACAGCTATTAGGTAAAATGGAGATCACTTTCTGGGACTCAAAGGTGAATTTTGTAATCATCTTTATGTTTTTGATGATGGAGTGGTATATCAGAAGAAAGTACGGCCTTTACTAAGTTGTCCAAGAGTTTCGCAGTTTTTTTTTAGTCAGCCTGTTTATACCTGCTCAATTCATTTCAACAATCGAATAAATATTTGTAATTTATCCACAATGTGATATAATTGCTTTATATTTAGTCAGAACTTATTCATTCTATTGAATTTGTAACGGCGTGGAGGAGTTGATTCTAAATCATGTCTGTATATACATACCTGCCAAAAAGAATATTTATTTTTGGATTAGTGTTGCTGATCAGTACCACACTTTTATTGATAGTAAATAATTTAATAAATATTCGTAATGATATGATATTAGAAGCAGAACAACACGCAAAAATAGTGGCGAATCACCTTAGCTATGAGTTGTTTGAAGTTTACGCTATGGGGATGGATGAGTTAAAAGGCGAAGGTGGCGTCTATGATGATAACTTTAATCTGCATTTTATTAATGAAGTAAGACCGCTTGGTGTTGAGACAATCAAGATTTATAATACCGAAGGTGTAATTGTATTTTGTAATAACGCGTCTCTGATAGGCTCAAAGATCTCATTTAATGAGAACTTCAAAAAAGCCTTAAAAAAACAGTCAACTACTCATGTAGCGTCGGCTGAATACCTGAATAAAGTGTATCACCTGTCAGCAGAAAAGGACCTTGTCGAGACTTACATACCCATACTTGATATGGAGGATAACACGAAAGTAATTGGTGTTTTTGAGATATATCAATCTTATGATAGAATATCAAGGTTGATTTCTAACGCGATCAAAAGAACTATTTTTTCAACAATGATATTGATGTTCTGTTTTTCAGTCGTACTCTTCATATTGATAAGGAAGGGAAATATGATTATCGCGTCTGAAAAAGAACGGTTAGTCAAGGAACTCGAAGAAACTGTCGCTACGAGAACCAAAGAGCTAAGTGAGTCAGAGCAGAAGTATAAAACATTCCTTGATAATGTCACGGACGCTGTCGCGGTGGTAGACACAGCCGGCAACTTTGTGATTGTAAATAACAAGACGGTCGAGGTAACAGGGTACAGTGCTGATGAAATATCTGAAATGGTCTTTTTTGACATTGTAGACAAGGACTCTCATGCGGAGCTAGAGCCGGTTCTTATGTCACTGCTTAGTGGTGACAGCAAAACATTTGAGGTAAACGTAAAGAGAAAAAATGGTAGTATTGTACCCCTTGAAGTGACTTCTGAGATAATCCAGTATAATGGTAATAAAATGATAATGGGAGCAGGAAGGAATATATCAGAACGGAAGAAGATGGAGACGTTTCGAAATGATTTTTATTCTATGTTGACGCACGATTTCAGGGTTCCATTGACTCCTATATGTGGCTTTGCCGAAGTGCTACTAGATGCCGATGGAAGCGAAATAAGTGAAAAAGCAAGAGAAATGGTAGATGTAATCTATAAGAACGCAAAACGCCTTAACCATTTGATTGACGACTTTCTCTTATCATCAAAGTTTGAATCTGACAAAATTTGCCTTGAGGATGGTGAGTTTGAACTGAACTTCCTACTTTCGGAGGTATTAAGGAATCATGAGGCTAGCATCAGTTCAAAGAAACTGAAATTAAATAGAAATCTCTCATCAGATGTTTACTTGGTCAAGGGAGATATCGCGCAAATGGAGAGGGCTGTCTCTAACTTAGTAAATAACGCGATAAAGTTCAACAGCGAAAATGGTGTGCTAGGGGTCTCGTCTGAGAGGGTGGTTGGCGCTAAAGGTAAGGCCGAAATAAAGATAGAGATATATAATTCAGACGGGTGTATTGGTTCTGAAGATCTACCGTACATATTTGAAAAATATAGACGAGCGGATAAATCAAAAAAAGTAAGCGGTACAGGTCTTGGGCTTTATATCTCATCTTCCAGCAAAAAGAAGCTTTAATTCTGCTGTAAGTATATAATATTATACATTAACCGGCGTTTTTGTCGCGTTTTTAACGCCAGTATGTAGGCATGTAAATGTAAAATAGTTATT
>JAJRXV010000005.1 GCA_024276115.1 Deltaproteobacteria bacterium | reverse complement strand
TTGTGAGGTAAGTGACATTGAAACTGCAATCAATCATAAAATGCCCTGAATGCGGCTTTGAAAAAGTTGAGACAATGCCTACCGACTCATGCGCTTCTTCTTATGAGTGCACAAAATGCAAGACTCTTCTGAAGCCGAAGGAGGGAGACTGCTGTGTTTTTTGCACCTACGGTAGCGTCAAGTGCCAGATAAAACAAGGAGAATCTTAGAGCAGAAAAAAAACGATGGGGTACTCCGCTGGAGGTATCCCATCCTACACGACTGAAATCAACCATAAAATGCCCTGAATGCGACATTAAGCTGTTGAACCCGTTTCCAGCTCCTGCAACAAAGGAGAAGAAGTGATAGTGTCATTGAAGTTTTTCGCCAGCAAAGATCGGAGGTTCGCGGGCATCTTGTAACCCTCGAAACCGTCCTCCCCAAACCAACCGACTTTATATGTGTTCACCGCGTCGGCATCGATCAATACGTTGACCTTCAACCCATCATCGAGCGCCGCCCAGATCACATTATAAGCGACACAGAGTTGCGCGTCGTCATGCTTTAAGCTGGTTTTGAGGTGAAATAGAATAGTCTCACCTTCAACCTCCGCCCTGGATAAGTCAACAGAAACAATGATAAAAAACAAAGCGATTATTACGACTGATACCTTCTTCATCGCGCACCTCCGTTTGTACAAATAGCGCTACTCCACCTTATAACCCCTCATCAGGAGCGAATTACTCACGACCGATACTGACGAGAACGCCATTGCCGCGCCCGCGATTATCGGGTTCAAGAGCCAGCCGGTGAACGGGTACAAAAGCCCTGCCGCGACAGGTATCCCTACAGTGTTGTAGAAGAACGCCCAGAAGAGGTTCTGTTTGATCTTGCGCATCGTGTAGCGGCTCAGATCCATCGCGATCACAACATCGCGGAGGTCTTCTTTTATCAGCACGACATCCGCCGACTCTATGGCGACATCCGTGCCAGAGCCGATCGCGATACCAACATCCGCCTGCGTGAGGGCGGGCGCGTCGTTAATACCGTCACCTACCATCGCGACAATTTTACCGGCATCCTGTAGCTTTTTCACTTCGGTAGCTTTATCTTTCGGCAACACCTCGGCGATGACTTTTGTGATACCTACCTGCTTCCCGATCGCCTCACCGGTGCGCCTGTTGTCACCGGTTATCATAATCGTCTCGATACCCATCGCGGTGAGTTTGCCTATCGCCTCTTTTGAGTGCTCCTTCAGCTGGTAAGCGACAGCGATTATCCCCTGAACCGCATTGTCAAAAGCGAGTATCATCGCGGTCTTGCCGTCGGTCTCATACTTTTCGAGCCTCTCTTTTATGCCTGCGGTATCGATACCCTTTTTACGCATGAGCGCCATGTTGCCGATAGCGATCTCCCTGCCGGCGTAAACTATCTCGACCCCCATACCGGTGATGGAGTTGAATTTTTCCGGTTCGCCGAGCTCTAACCCTTTCGCTTTCGCTCCGCTTACGATAGCTTCACCGAGCGGGTGCTCAGAACTTTTTTCAGCTATTGCCGCGAGTTTGAGTATTTCGTCCACACCAAAATCCCCAGACGCGTATATATCAGTCACCTCTGGTTCACCTTTGGTCAGCGTTCCGGTCTTATCAAAGACTACCGTGTTGAGCTGATACGCTTTTTGCAGGCT
>JAJRXV010000063.1 GCA_024276115.1 Deltaproteobacteria bacterium | reverse complement strand
TCTCAAAACCCTGAGCGACTCATCTATAACTTTTTCAAAAAAGAATATATGCTCGATCGAAGAATCCGACACAACATAATCGAATGTCCCGTTTTTGAATGGTAAGTACGACGTGTCAATATCTACCTGAAGCGTATCGATCCCCTTTTCCTTTGCGCGCTTGGCACCGGTAAAAGAGATATCAGTCGCGACAACGCTTTTCGCCGTTGATTTTAGCTCTGCCGCCAAATGTCCAGCACCGCAATCGACCTGGAGAACATCCCGCCTCGGTTCTATTTTACTCAACAATATCCCGAGCCTCTGACGATCGACACTATCATCTTTGCCCGCCCAATATTTGTTATAATAATCGACTAAATTCATATCGCTCTGATTACTCGTTTTTTTTCTGTTTTATTCCTGTGGCTACGATCTCGAAACCGAAAAGTGTTGAAAAGAAACCAATCGTAAAAAAGTCAACAAGCCTGATTACAGTCATATCAAAAATTCTGCACAAACTCCACCATTTTATAGCGTTCAAGAAGTTTTTATATTTACTGACTTTGCTCAGGCGCATTAGCGACTGCATAACCCCGGCTCCTGACAGCGTTCTATCGGTTAGCTTGTTATCATGGAATAGAGCTACCAACTCGTATGGCGAAAAGGATTTTTCGTAACCATACTCAAGCGCGATCCCTTTATTCTGTAGCATTTTCTTTCGGAGGGTGTGAAAAATATTGTATGAATTTGGTACACCAATCAAAAGAGTCCCTCCCGGCTTCAAAACTCTGATATACTCAGCTAAAAGTTTTTTGTAATCAACAAAATTTTCCAGCTCAAATGAGAAAACCATATCAAACGCACCGTCATCAAACCGAAGCGCACCGGCGGCGAACGGAGAGCCAACTGATTTAGCGGTAGTCACATTTTTTAGCCCCATAGATGCGGCGTTTATTTTTACTGAGTTTGCTGTATTGATTTTAGAGGGGTTGTTGTTGCGTTTTACTTCGCAGAGCGTAACCCGCGTGTGGGGGATATCCCGCGCGATATTGAGCCCGTAACGCCCTGCGTGACCGCAATCCCCTAATATGTTTATGGTATTAGGGGTGATGTTTCTTTTGATGATCTCGAAGAGCTTTTGCCCATAATAGTCCAGACCCGCTTCTGTTAAGATCGCGTCAGCGGTAACATCATTATTTTCAGGAGGGTTTTCACCTAGAGTCATTAATGTTTATATCCATTATAAACTTCATCATCATCATTATAAAGGGGCTTCATCTGATCAAAAAGGCTGTTAGTCGCTTTCTCGATCCTCTCGACCTCCATGTCTGATATCTGATCCGCTTTGAGCTTGGGGATTATCGTCTCAAGCTCGCTGAATTGAAACATGAATACAGGGTCGAGGTGCTTCAAACGTTGGATCTTCTTCTTTATTTCCAGAATTGTCACTATACAGCTATCAACACGGATCTTATTTATGTTCTCACGTTTAGTGAACAAAATTTTAGAGTTCATACTTTATGGTCCCTTATGTAATAATCGAAAAGTCATTCCCGACTACGTTTGTTTAATGTTTAAAGTGTCGCATACCGGTGAAGACCATAGCGATACCATGCTCGTTCGCCGCCTCGATCACTTCTGAATCACGCTGAGAGCCGCCCGGCTGAATTATCGCGGTAACGCCCGCTTTAGCCGCCGCGTCCACACCATCCCGAAACGGGAAGAAAGCATCTGACGCAAGCACAGTTCCCTCAATCGGGAAGTTCGCCTTCATAACACCGACCTTCGCCGAATCAACACGGCTCATCTGCCCTGCGCCGATACCGATTATCTGGTCAGCCTTTGAGTAGACAATAGCGTTAGATTTTACGTGCTTGCATATTTTCCACGCGAAATCAAGCGCCGCGAGCTCATCTTCGCTCGGTGTCCGCGATGTAACGACCTTACAGTCAGCGATATTCACCTTGCCGAGGTCGCGGTTCTGAATAAGCAGACCACCGGTGACTTTTTTCAGGTCATGCCCGCCTTTTTTGTAATCATCCAGCGAACGCGACTTGAGTATCCGCAGATTCTTCTTCTGCTTGAACACTTCGAGTGCCGCGTCATCATACCCCGGGGCAATCACAGCCTCGATGAATGTCGTGATTATCTCCCTCGCGGTCGCTTCATCGACAGTCTGATTCAGTCCGACAATACCGCCAAAAGCTGACGTCGGATCAGTCGCGCGCGCCTTTGTGTACGCGTCTAACAGGTTATCCTTCGACACCGCCGCACCGCATGGGTTCGTGTGCTTGATAACGACCGCCCCATACTTCGGCAGGTCTTTAACAGCTTCAAACGCCGCGTCAATATCGATTATATTGTTGAAGGAAAGCTCTTTACCCTGCAACTGGAGCGCGTTTGAAACACACGGCTCAGATATGTTATGCTCAATATAAAACGCCGCCTTCTGGTGTGGGTTCTCCCCGTACCGGAGATCCTGCGCCTTGATATAATTCAGGTTCAATGTATCTGAAAAATTGCTCTGTTCTTTGTTCTCATTGAATTTCCCGAGGTGATTCGCGATGATACTGTCATATCGCGCGGTATGAGCGAAGACCTTCTTCGAGAGGTAGAAGTTAGTACCGATCGAAATATTACCATCAGCCTTCTCCATCTCACCAAGCACTCTATCATAATCATCGGGATCGACCAC
>JAJRXV010000062.1 GCA_024276115.1 Deltaproteobacteria bacterium | reverse complement strand
TATTTGGAATGGGGTTTGTGCTTTTCATGATTTTGGTATGGCTTGTGCCGCTACGGCTTTGGATTGCCGCGCGGGCGGCAGGCGTTCATGTCACTATAATGTCTCTTGTAGGTATGCGTTTGCGGCGTGTTCCACCACATCATATCGTTGATCCTCAGATAACCGCCGTTAAAGCGGGCTTGGATATAGACACCGACACGTTAGAAGCGCATTATCTCGCCGGTGGGAACGTAAACAGAGTAATCAACTCACTTATCTCCGCTGACAAAGCGAACATACCGCTGACGTTCGAAAAAGCCGCCGCGATAGACCTAGCCGGTCGTGATGTCCTAGAAGCGGTACACATGAGTGTTAAACCTAAGGTCATCAACTGCCCGGAGCAAGGCACTGTCGCCGCAGTCGCTATGGACGGTATTCAAGTTAAAGCAAAAGCGAGGGTGACTGTACGCGCGAACCTTGACAGACTAGTTGGTGGAGCGTCTGAAGAGACGATTATAGCGCGTGTCGGCGAGGGTATCGTTACTACAATCGGTTCATCGCAAACCCACAAGAAGGTGCTCGAAAACCCGGATATAATCTCTAAAGCGGTATTGTCAAAAGGGCTCGACGCCGGTACCGGATTTGAGATCCTGTCGATAGATATAGCCGATGTAGATATCGGTGAAAACATAGGAGCAAAGTTGCAGATAGACCAGGCTGAAGCGGACAAAGAGATCGCTCAGGCGAAAGCTGAAGAGAAAAAAGCTATGGCTATCGCGCGGGAGCAGGAGATGCTGGCGCGAGTGCAGGAGATGCGCGCGAAAGTGGTCGAAGCTGAAGCTCTCATACCAAAAGCGCTGGCTGAAGCTTTTATCAAGGGGAACCTTGGTGTTATGGACTATTATAATATGAAAAACATTATGGCTGACACGCAGATGAGGGATTCTATCGCGGGTAAAGGTAGCGGGTCTAATAAAGAAGGGAGCTAACCATGGCGAAAAATGGCGATATGATTGAGAATATTATCTCAATAATCTTTATTGCTTTTTTCATATTAAGCGGTTTCTTCGGCAAGTCAAAGAAGGATAAGAAAAAATTTAACGATAACAAGCCGAACATATTATTGCCACCGAAGATGAAAAAAGCGGCTGAAAGAAATATTCAGCAAAAACGTTCTCAACAAACAAGACAGATGCAACGTCCCGCGCCTCAGCAGTGGTCCGGACAACCGCAACGATCAAGCCGTAGGCAAAAAGGGATTTTTGAGTCGGTGTTTGAAACGTTCGAAGACGCGATAAAGCAAGCGCAACTAGACGAAAAGAAAACGAATAAACCGCAAAGCAAAAAGAAAAAAATGCAGCCGGTTGTTCAAACAGTGGTTGCACCGGTTACAACTAAAAAGCAAAAGAAGAAAAGGGTGAAGGTCGCAAAGAGTCCGATGGTACAACCAGTTGCGAGACCTCTCGGTCTGGCGTTTGGCCGGAGTGAAATGCAAAAAGCAGTGATAATGTCAGAAGTACTCCAAAAACCACTCGCTTTACGGATGAAAAACTGATGCCGAACCGTCATTCCCGAGTGTTTCTATCAGGAACCAGGACAAAACTCTGAGTAAAGCGAATAAACTTTACTTTAAGTTTAATGGGATGCTTGAGGGTCTGGATCCCCAATAGAGACCTTTGGGGATGACGGTGCGGGCACGCTCATTAAAAATGATGAATGTTGAAATAATAATCAGAGAGTCAAAATGAAAATAACTGTAAACGGCAAAGAGAAAACTTTTGAGAACCCGCTAACTCTAAGCGAGATGCTCGCGAGCCTAAAGCTCGACACCCGCGGTATAATCATCGAGCGAAACCTAGAGGTTGTCAGCCGAAGCGAGTTCGACACTCTGAGCATCGAGAATGGCGACAATATTGAGCTGATACGCCTGGTCGGGGGTGGATGATGAGGCTAGAGAGATTAAAACGGTTTGAGCGGGTAGATATATACCCTGTTACATGCGAAAGACTCTCCTGTGGGCGCTCTGATATAGATGTCCTACGTGGAGTCATCGCCGGTGGGACGAAGATAATCCAGTTGCGCGAAAAGGAGCTTAGTAAACGTGAGCTCTATAAGCTGGCGCTGGAGTTTCGCGCAATCACTTCTGAAAGCGATGTCCTGCTTATCATCAATGACCACGTTGATATCGCGTTGGCGTGCGGGGCGGACGGTGTGCACTTAGGGCAGAGCGACCTACCGGTGCGTGTGGCGCGTGAGATCGCGCCTGACCTCATCATCGGTCTGTCGTCACACGATGAAACCGAGGCTCTAGCGGCTCAGATAGCTGGTGCTGACTACGTGAATATCGGACCGGTTTTCGCGACGAAAACAAAAGAGGGTACCAGTGTTTTTTTAGGACCTGAAAAAATCGCGGAGATATCGCGGCATCTGAATATACCATTTACTGTGATGGGAGGAATAAAACTAGCAAACATAGAATCTGTAATAAGCGCGGGCGCTACAAAGATAGCGGTTGTCAGCGCTATAAGCATGGCTGATGACATACCGGGCGCAACACGGGCGCTAATAAATAAAATATCAAAATCACCTTGAAAAATTAAATTGCTATAGTATATTATGATATTATTGGGGGAATTCCCCTACTACCGACTTAATGTATCAAGGTACTTATGCAAAATGACAAAAAAAATATGCTCATTGATTCTATTAGCGCGAAGATTGTCGACAACCTTCGCGAGTCAGTGGTAATATTTGATAAAGATGGGACTTCAATCTACAAAAATGCCGCTGCTACAGCATTTTTTGAACTAAGTACAAACGATCACAATCCCCCCTCAAACGAAGCAATAAATATTTTACGCGAAGCGATAAGTAAACCTGAAATAGTTGAGAATATCACAGACGGTCATATTTATATAGATAATGAGGCGTTGGATTATCGCTTGATCAGGAGTGAAGTCGGGGTGGAAAACTACTCGGCTATTGTCGTCGACGCAAAAGATAAGAAGAATGATTCTAATGAGGTTACAATGTATTACAAGGAATTAATTCATGAAGCGAAAAGCCCGCTGGATATCATCAGAGCACATGCCGTGGCTGGTAAAGAGCTACTTGATCCTGAGTCAAAAGAGTTGGCTGAGTACTTGGATATCATCATTGATGAGGCGGAGAAAGCGGGCGTTTTTTTAATCGATTTCAATAAAAATATAATAAATTCAAAAATAAATTTGTCTTTATGCAGGATTAACGCTATAATAAACAATATAAGCAAGAAGTTAGCTCCAGAATTTGAGAAGAAGAACGTTGAATTATGTGAGGCTTTGGACCCGAAGCTTATTGGTGTTTGTATCGATGAACAAAAAATTTCGCGAGTACTGATAAACCTGTTGAAAAACGCTTTGGTCGCGGTGAAACCCGGTGGCATAGTAGAGGTCATCACTGAACTCGGTGAGTCACTACGGATCACTGTTAGAGATAACGGTCGCGGTATCGCCAAAGAAGATATTGACAAAGTATTCGACCCGTTCTTTTCACGCTCTCCTAGTGGCTCCGGTCTAGGCTTATATATCTGCAAAAAAATTATTACCGGGCATGGTGGAAATATTTATGTATCGAGAAACTATGCAAATGGCACAGAAGTTGTCGTAACACTACCTATTAAGTGAGATGAGGTCTGCTATGAGTAATGAATCGATGGAAAAACTGAAAAATCTCTTCGAGAACCAGAACAAGTATGAGACAGATGTCTTCGTCAAGATAACTGAGGCTCTCGTTTCAGAAGTCGGTAAAGAAGCTGTCGACTTCCTCGGCAAGTTTATCGCCTCATCTGGCAACACTATGATAATCCCCCGGCTGATAGCAATAATGAGCAAGTATGGCGATAACAGCATCATAAATCCTATTGTCAGTGCCATGAAAGAAAAATCGACCCCCGGAATATGCCGTGAAACCGCAAACGCCTTGGGGACTCTCGGGACAAGAGCCGCGAAAGACGCGCTTGAGTTGCTATATGAAATAAAACTTGACCCAGTAATGAAAGAGCTATTTAAACGCAAAATACATGACATTGTTCGAGTTAACCCGGTTGAGTACGTATGGATGCCTAATTTACTCTTGGGGAAGAAATCCGCGTCTCAGTGTATTGATGCCGCACGCTCGTTAGCAAGGATAGCGAAGGAAAAAGCTGTTCCAAACCTGCTAGAAGAAATACTGAACAATGATCTACTCATACGAGCGGTCATTGTTACGGCTCTGGGCGATATAGGTTCTGATGACGCCGTAGACGGGCTGTTTGGGGCTTTCAGGGAAAGCTATGACGAAATAGGCAAAAAAAACAGTTACGACAACACCTTAGAAGAAATACGAACACTCATACCAAAACAGAAAGCTGAGGAGAGAGTCCTTGAGCTTATCGACACTAACGCCCCTGAAAAGCTAAAAACCGATATTAACAATTTCCTTCAGATATATAAATCGCATATCGGCAAACAGATAAGTATAAAAGCTGAGGAGCTTCTCGATAAAGGAATTGGCGGTATCACCGAACATTTGATATCTATATTGTGTTACCAACCTTACAAAGGTGATGAGGAGTTTAACCGGGCGATCGACAATGTGCTGAAAGAAACCGAAATCCAGGCAAATGAACATAATAAAATTATGACTGAGGTTATTCTATCTGTCGGGAAAATACTCGAAAAGAGCCGGGCAAAAGAGAATGAGATCAAAGACTTCTTGATTCTAGAGGCAGAAAAATTAACTGATGAGGAGTTAAAAGCAAGAGCTATTGAAATCCTCGGCAGTATTCCTGGTGAAGATATTATTGATAAGCTACTGTCATTTACTGAGGATCCAAGTTGGAAAATCCGGGAGAAGGCAGTATATAGTCTCGGGGAGATCGGAAACACAAAAGCGATCGAAGTCCTTAAAAAATCGTGCGGTGACATGCACCAAAACGTTTCGGCGGCAGCGATGGAAGCGCTTGGTAAGATAGATGAAGCTACTGTACTTGGGCTTTTTAAGAGTGACAACTGGCGGATAAAAAAACTGGCTCTCCAAGTAGCGCGTACTTTCGACAACCCCAACATCATCGAGGCAACGACCCCTCTTCTAAGGGACGATAAATACGATGTCGCGTTTGAAGCGATAGATACGATGGGAAACATAAAAACTGAAGAAAGTATAGCCATATTAAGTGAAATCATAAAAAAAGACGGACCGGCAAAACTTCAGGAAAAAGTACTCGAAAAACTAGAATCGGTACCATGCAACGCGGTTTTAAACAATCTTGTTGATGCCTTGGCTGGAGAGATACCACTCCAGCTCTTCGCGAATATCCTGAAGACCCTTCTTAATGTCATGTCCAGCGCGGACTGTGAAGTCGAGTATAGCTGTGTAAAAAAAATAAAAGATATCAGCATTGCCGGGCTTGAAAAGCGTGATCTCAAGGTAAGGTTGAATGCTGTTGCGTTGGCAAGTGAACTGCGCTCTCTGAAAATTTCTGACTACAAAGACATCATTGAGCATCTGAAAGAATTTGACAACCTGAAAAGTAGCAGGAACCCACAAGAAAAAGCTATTGTCATGGCCGCTGAAAACTCGAAGGCAGTACTCGAAAAAAAGATAAAAGATATTGAACAACTTGAAGAGGGTAAAAATAAAATAGAGTCATTGCAGAGTGAAATATTTGACAGGAATGAAATGCGCTCTAAGAACGCGATAGCAGAAATATGGAAGGCTTTCAGCACAACTGACTTATCTAATGACGCTGAGCTGAAAAAAAAGATATGGGAGTGGTTCAGCAAGCGCTTCTTGATGCCTGAGACATCTCCATATACCAGAGAAAGCCTCGCCAAGATTTTTGGAAGCTTTAACGAGCCAAAGGCTGTACCATTACTGCTCAAATTCAAAGACAGTAAGGTTCACGCTGAAAGGCTGGCAGTTCAAGGAGCTTTAAAAATACTCACCGAAACTTTCAGCAAAGAGGAAATAGTATCCGCGTCCATGGGGAAAAGCGCCCCGCCAGCTCAACCTCAAGCGCCTAAAGCTCCCGCGGCACAACCACAAGCTCCCACTCACATAATGGAGGATATAGAGTATAAAATATTGATCATCGATGATGCCCTGGTCATGCGAAACCTGTACAGTAAATTGCTCAAAAATAAAAAATTCATCACCGATACCGCAAAGAATGGCGTTGAAGCATTTGAAAAAATTAAAAATAGTGAGTACGATATTGCGCTCATTGACCTTAAACTACCTGACCTGAGCGGTCTTGACCTGCTCAAACAACTCCAGCAAACATCAAAAAATAAAAAGAT
The DNA here is from genome assembly GCA_024276115.1 of Deltaproteobacteria bacterium. Lineage (GTDB taxonomy): Bacteria > Desulfobacterota > JAJRXV01 > JAJRXV01 > JAJRXV01 > JAJRXV01. Next base: position 1,410 of record JAJRXV010000062.1, on the reverse strand, counting down.
TAAATCGATAATCATCAGCTCATACCTTGATGCGGAAAACACTAGGCAGGCTATTGACCTTGGTGCAGCCGAGGTGTTCGCAAAGCCGGTCAATATCGATATGCTGGCAACAAAAATAAGAGTTGTACTGAGATAAGAACAGGCGAATGAAAATCAGAATATTCCATACGTATTTATAACTCCTGAAAATTTGAGGAGCATGTACTGACTCTCTCTTGGTGTAGCTCATTATAAAGACTCCTGCGCGGCTCCAAAACCGTTGTCCTGAATTTGAGGCGCGCCTCTGGTTCGGGACGACGGTAATGGTTTTTATAAAGCAGGTTGTGCAGGAGTCTTTTATATGACTGGGGAAAGTGGCTCTGCCCCGGGCGTCAACGCTGATATCGAAGTAGTAACAAAACTGTCGAAGCGTGGTGGTGGCATATCGCTAGAGCTTTCGGGGAATTACAACAATATATTTAAGGATGAGAGGTTTTTTTTTGAGACCCAACTCGGGCTGAATTTCAGATGTTTAAACAGCCTATTTTTTCATATGACTAATTATATTTTACGGCATTTTTTGCATTCATTACCCACGCAGGCAAATAAATTTACATCTTCACCAACCATACTCCAGAAACGATCAACCCGGTACCTAAGAGCTTTGTCAGAGAGAATTCCTCATTTAAGATAAAATAGCCACATATCGCCGTAACAAGTGGATATGTCGCGACAAGTGGGACAACGCGCGAAGTCTCCCCGGACTTTAAGAGCGCGAAGTACGCTACTACCGCCAGCAACCCCGCTAAAAAACCACTAATAGTAAATGTGATTACCTCTCTGGTTGTAACATCAAGAACTTCCTTCGTTCGACCAGTAATCAGCGTCACGATAAGAAGTATTATAGTGATTGCAATGCTCCTGATAGTTGTAGCGGCAAAAGGTGTTACACGCCGGAGCCCTATCTTCTCAATTATCGGTGTGACTCCCCAACACAATAGCACCGTCATAAGCAATAACGCGTTTTTCATCATCCCTCCATAATATTTGATTATTGATGAAATATATTACACAACAGCGCACGTGTCAAGAAAAGGGCATGTTGCCCAATCCACCTAAGGGGGAATCCCCCTCAGACTGTGTCGCATCCCGCCCACAATTTATTACTACCGTGCTATGATCCTGATTATTTTATAGCCAGCACCGGGAAAAATGATAAAAAAACCGTTTTTTTATCACAATAACTAGAACTATCCCATATTTGTTTGGAATTAATAATTGGACATGAAGAAGAAAAGCTCCTATAATGTGTTTGCGCAGTATCACACATCTGAAAGGAGCTTTAATAGTGACATTAAAAAAAGATCAACGCCATCTGCGGCAATACTATCAAGGGTTTTACGAAAAGTAAAGATAAAGTTTCATCAAAAT
>JAJRXV010000061.1 GCA_024276115.1 Deltaproteobacteria bacterium | reverse complement strand
TTCTCAAGCGCGGCTTCTTTCTTGACCCCGATGACAGAATCATACGGTCCAGTCATACCAAGGTCGGTGATGTAGCCAGTACCTTTCGGGAGTAGTCTTTCATCAGCGGTAGGGATATGCGTGTGAGTACCGACGACCGCGGATACCTTCCCGTCGAGATACCACCCCATGCACACCTTTTCAGAAGTAGCTTCAGCATGAAAATCCACGATAATTATCTTAGTGTCGTCAGGCAGTCTTTCAAGCTCATCCGAAACCGTCTCAAACGGGCATCTAAGGGGATCCATAAAGACACGCCCAGAGATATTTATCACAGCGACCTTCCCTAATTTTGTGCTTAACAGTACCGATCCGACACCAGGCACATGAGCAGAGTAGTTCGCGGGTCTGAGCAACCGGTCATTCTTGCAAAGGTATTCTATGACATCCTTTTTGTCAAAAATATGATTTCCAGAGGTGATAACATCTATACCGCGACTAAAAAGCTCTTCAGCTATTTTTTCGGTAATACCAAAACCAGCAGCGGCATTTTCTCCATTTGCGACAATTAGATCTAATGAGTATTTCTTTGTGAGTTTGGGGAGAAGCGCCTTTATAGCATTTCTTCCGGCGCTTCCAATAATATCCCCGATAACCAAAATATTCAAATATTTTCCAAACTTAATAAATTATTTCGCGTAATCCACGATTCTTGTTTCTCTTATGACAGTTACTTTTATCTGTCCAGGGTACGTCAATTCTTCTTCTACTTTTTTAGCTATGTCTCTAGCCAGGATAACTGCCTGCTCATCATTAACCGACTCATTTTCAACAAGTATTCTAATCTCACGACCAGCCTGTATAGCGTAAGTCTTATTGACACCTCTAAAGGCGTTAGCGATATTCTCAAGATCCTCGAGCCGCTTGATGTATGTCTCTAGCATTTCTTTTCTCGCGCCCGGTCTCGCCGCGGAAATAGCGTCTGCCGCCTGCACAAGTACCGCGAGGATAGAATCAGCCTGCACGTCCTCATGATGAGAAGCGATCGATGATACTATCTTGACTGACTCACCATATTTTCTTGCCAAGTCAGCTCCGATTGTAGCGTGTGAGCCCTCCACCTCATGGTCAACCGCCTTACCGATGTCATGCAACAGTCCTGCCCTTTGCGCCTGTTTCGAGTTCAGCCCCAACTCTGATGCCATGATACCGCATAAGAAAGCTACCTCTAAAGAGTGCTGAAGAACATTCTGAGCATAACTGGTACGATAACGCAATCTACCGATCAGCTTAACAACTTCTGGGTGTATACCATGTACACCTACATCGAATATAGCCTGCTCACCAGCTTCTTTTATAGCAATGTCTATTTCTTTTCTCACACGTTCGACGACTTCTTCGATACGTGCCGGGTGAATTCTGCCGTCAGTTATCAGACGATCAAGCGCAATACTAGCGATCTCACGACGTACCGGATCATAGCTGGAGATTATTACCGCCTCCGGAGTATCATCGATGATCAGATCAACACCTGTCGCGGCCTCTATTGAACGGATATTCCGCCCTTCCCGACCGATAATCCGTCCCTTCATCTCATCGTTTGGCAGACTTATCACAGAAACGGTTTTCTCAGCGACATAGTCACCAGCGTAACGCTGTATCGCTGTAGAAATTATCTCCTTCGCCTTCTTGTCAGCTGTTTCACGAGCCTCTACTTCTATCTTCTTTATATACTTGGCGGAATCATACTTAGCTTCTTCCTCCATCGACTTAATAAGCATACTCTTCGCTTCTTCAGTCGTGATCTTAGATATCTCTTCTAACTGTTTCCTTTGAGTCTCAATCAGAGAGTTGTACTCTTTGATCTTGTTATCAGCTGTAGCCTCCTTGCTCGTAACCGACTTCTCGCGGTTAAGCAGATCAATCTCCTTCTTGTCAAGCAGGTCTGCCTTCTTGTCAAAATTAGATTCCTTTGAAAGAAGCCGTTTTTCAAGGTTCTGTAATTCCTGACGAGTCTCTCTTGTCTCTTTTTCAAACTCCGACTTTGTCTGGTAGAACTTATCCTTGGCTTGAAGTAAGGCCTCCTTTTTTATTATCTCCGCGGATTTCTTAGCTTCATTTGTAATTCGCTTCGCAACTTCGTTAAGCGATTCAGTCTTATTTTCAATAATTACTTTTCTTAAAATAAATCCAGCTATAGCACCGACAATAATCGCTACTATGCCTACAATAATGTTTATATTATCCAGGGGAATCTCCCTCCTTTCGTAAAATTCAAAAAGAACAAAAGTTCAATTGATATTTAATAAATTAACTAAGTTGATTATTCTGCCCGGAAGGATAAACATATGAAATTGCTTACAATGAAGACATTAATTGATTTATTCGAGTTAAACAATTAATATTAATGCGTATTTTTTGCATTTACTACGTCCTCTATGATAAAAACAAAGTGTTTATTATTCCGGTAAAAAAGTTATATATATAATCTAATTCCCCCGCTGAAATGCCGTGTGAAACGGATTTTTTGAACCTATGCTAAAACATAGGTGGGCGCCATATATGCAATGCCTGACGTCCCCTCGAGGGGGCTTGCCATTTACTGCCAGGGTTGACTCCCGCTATAAAAGTGTTGGCTCAAAAAATGGACGTCCAAGCACGAACATAGCAGGGGAACAGTTAACTGATATCGTTATGTAAAGCATCGTCTATGATGCTTATTATATTGGAATACTCTCCATCGAGAGACTCCAATTCTCCTTTCTCATCCAACAATTTCATATACTCATCTGCTATATTTAACGCAACTAACACCATTTTTTCAGAGTCAGACGCGATCTTTACCTTCTTGGATATTTCATCCATCTTACTGTTTAAATAAGAGACCACCTTGAAGACGTATTCTTCGTCCTCATCGGTGACTATCTTAATATTATTGCCAAATACCTTCAGCTCTATCGATTTGTTTTGACTATTCACCAATATCCAACTCTTCTATTTTTTCTATTATTCGTTCAACGCGTATCTTGATTTCTTGCTTCTCATTTTCATAGTCAGAATACTTGTCATCAGTCATTTCAATTTCCATTTCAAGCTTCTTTATTCTATTTTCCAGCTCTATATTAACCTCTTTAAGCTTTGTATAGCGACTTACCAGATTCATCACCTTATGACTTAAAATATCGATTTTATTAGTTTTTATCACGTCCCTCCTTTAAGACTGTTTATAGCTTTCACTACTTATCTATTTAGAAAATAACACATTTTGATATTCTAAGTCAAGATAATTTTCTATTTTATCCATTTTTTGTTGACATAATCATTCCCATTGTATAAAGTGAGTAAATATTTGGATTCTATATATATTATTAGTTTTCTGTCCCAGATCAAGGTGAGATTATGAAAAAAAAAGTTTTAGTCATTGATGATGAGGTTCATATTGTTAAGATCATCCAATATAAACTGAAGCTTGACGGGTATGAGGTGCTTTGCGCGCTGAGTGGCGAAGAGGGTCTAAAAATCGCTTATAAGGATACTCCAGACATAATACTTTTAGATATTATGATGCCTACAATGAATGGCTACGAAGTCCTTGACCAACTTAAAAAAAATGAAAACACAAAAAACATTCCTGTAATCATGGTAACCGCGAAAAACCAGGAAGCCGACATGTTAAAAGCTGAACTTCTTGGCATAGTAGAATATATCACCAAACCTTTCAGCCCACAGGCAGTCTTAGAAACTGTAAAAAAATTCATAGGTTCTCCATAACCAGCTCAACAGCATTACCAACGCCATCTTCATGCTTCATCCGCGCTCCCAACTCACGCACCCGCACTCTTAACCTATTGGAATCCAACGTCTCCCTAATACGACTCGCGAATCGTCGCGCCGTAAGACCGCGCCTATGCAACGTTTTCAGCGCTACTACGATACGCATCAATTCACTCCCCCAAAAAGGCTGATCACCAAAATGTTCCACCACAATAGACGGACAGCCGTGACGCATCGCTGACTGCGTACTACCGGCGCCACCATGATGAACGACCGCCGCGCAATGCGGGAAGATATACTTATGCGGCGCCCAACCGATCCGCAAAACAGCCTTATGCTCTGGCAGTGCGGCGAACCCGGCAGGAGTTGACTGAATTATAGCGCGGCAACCGGCAAGCAACGCGGCGTCATACATCATACGCGCCGTCTCTTCTGGCGCCGGATCAAAACTGCTCATACTGCCGAAAGTCATGTATACTGGTGGCGGCCCCGCATCCAAAAAACGCTCCAGCCCACTGGGCATCTCCCAATACTCGTTTGTCTCAGGGATATTGAAAAAACCGCAGACATGATGGTGTTTCTCCCAGTCCGGTGGCTGCTGGCATATCGCCGGACTTACCGCAACGAGGTTCAACAAACGCGATTCCGCCGCGCCCCCGATCACCGACCCCTCTGGTGGTAGTCCTTTATTCGCCCGAAATCTGTTGAGCGGCGATAGCAGGTACGAATCGAGCGCCTTACTGACACCCCACCAGTATATCGGGTTCATCCACTCCCCAAGATACGGTAGTCCCATCGGGGTGATATATTTTGAGGGAATTATACTGTGATTGAGGGCGACGGTTATGTGCTTTGTCCTGCTGAGCTCTGCCGCGGCGCGCAACGGGTGCATGATAAAGTGCCCGATAACAGCGTCGTTTTCGGCGCAGAGTTTTTCCGCCTCGGTAAACATCTCATCGGCAACAGGGTCGAAAAACTCCTTAAGCAAAGCGGCAAGTTGTTTAAAAGTATTTTTTACACCAAAAAGCTGAATAGCGAACGCCCGCCGCTTCTCCAGCGAGTTACCCGGTATCACAATATGCCGGACGCTGAATCCCCCCGCCTCACCGAGCGATGTGTAGTCCTTGCCATCGACGCTGACGACCGCGAGCGTCACTTCATTCCCGGCAGCGCTCAAACCACCCGCGAGAGCCACGAATGGCCGGATATCCCCATCACTTCCCCATGTATGAAGCCCAATCTTCATAGCTACCGCCCTCAGTTATCACTCAGCCAGATCAGCCTCAAGCTCTAAGATTATATCCATTATAGCCATCTTTTCAGGATTATTCGGATTCACCTCAAGCGCCTTTTTGAATAACGGTAGCGCCTCGCTCCTGGTACCGCGGTAATATTGCGTTGCGGCAAGGTTTATCATTGCGAGCCAGTTTCTGTCATCGAGCTCGATAGCCTTCTCGAACGCCGCGATCTCCTTCTTCTGATTTTCCGCGCCGCCCCCCTTGTTGAATTTGAACCGGTACGCCATACCAAGCAGGTTATACAGAAGCGATGATTTCGGCTTCTGCTTGAGCGCCTCCTCATAATTCTTTATCGCGTTGTCATAATCCTGACGTTGAAACGCCTTCATACCGCTTTCGAGCGCCGCGTCAGCAGACTGCTCCATATTCATCGTCTGCTTAATTCCCCGCTCGGTGCTCTTCGTGCAGCCGCTCAGCATAGCGAACGCGATCAGGGTCACCATTATTACTTTTCTCCGGGGATTTTTTCTTGTGTATTTTCTGGTATATGTTCTGGTAAAAGTCTTCATAAATTGTCTCCAAGTTTTCAGTTATTAACCCGGCGATAAAATGTATAGTGTAATACTCCTGCCGTCGTCCCGAACTTGAGGCGCGCCTCTGGTTTCGGGATCTACCAGCATTTTTATGATTGCCAGATCCTGAAATTTGAGACGCGTCTCAAATTCAGGACGACAGTTTTGGAGTTGTGCAGTCTTTATAATTTTTATCGCCAGCTTATATTAATACAAAAGAATATAAAGCAATAATGACACTCATGTCAATATTTATTTCTTTGGAGTGGTCGCCCGAACCCACAACCTAGGAGCGATCCCTGCGTGGACGCCAAGAAGCGTTTAAAAAAAATGAAAAAATCCAGAGATCCTACAATAGACATTGCGAGTCAGAAAAAAGAAAACCCCCTCTTGTTTTAAGGGTTTCAGTGAGTTATAATACTCACCTGTTAGGTGAAACCAAAAAAAGAAAAAGGGGGTAAATGGATGATACCGCAAACAGTGCTGCC
>JAJRXV010000060.1 GCA_024276115.1 Deltaproteobacteria bacterium | reverse complement strand
TTTTTCAAGCCGTGTTAAGAGCGCCGTGAGATTTTTTTCATCATGTACCTTCTTAATCGCGCTTTTGGGAGCGAGATCGTTTGAGGCGATAAACTCAAGTAGCGCGACGTTCTTACCGGCGCCTTTTTCGATATGCTTATGCCCTTCTTCAGTGATGGAGTAATATTTCTTTGATTGAGCATCTATCCCACCGGGCAAAGCGGTTTTGATCACGACTGACAGTGGCGTTATATAATACGCCGAGAGCCAGTTGAAGAGTTCAAGGTCTTTTTGTGTGAAGAGCGGCGCTTCGTCGAGCGTTTTTATGATAGGTTTGACATTCTCCACCTCACTTTCGGCGGTGAGGGCGACAACATAACCGGTCAGTTTTCTGTTGCCGAATGAGACTAAGACCCGTTTTCCAATCTCTATAGCGTCCTTCATCGCATCAGGGATGGCGTAGGAGAATGCTTTATTTAAATTTACAGGTATAGCGACTTGCGCGTATTTCTTCATTTTTATCGGAATTCTTGCGTAGTGGTGTTTACTTTGTACTTCATTCTAAGCTTCTTCGTGTCAAACAGCTCATCAGTAATCTTATCGCTATTTTCGATATTTTTGGTCTCGAACTCAAGAGCGAGCGCATCGTTTGAATAGTATCTTATTTTCCAGGGGAAGAAGAACTGCTCCTTCAGGTAATAATCAGAGAACTCATATTTAGCGCTGAACTCCTTCACCGGCCCAGTATACAACACGAGATATCGGGGAAGGTTAGTCTCTTTATCTATCCAGAGTTGATTTGTTTTCAGCTTGAGCTGGTCAGAACCGATCACGTAGTACGTCTTTCCAGCATCCATACCGAGCGTGATCTTTGAATGATCTATATTTATCATTTTCAAATACTCGAGCATTGCGTCAGCGTCACCGAATGTAAAGAGTTCAAAAAATATCAGCTCGTTGTTTCTGTCGAAAGAAGTTATAATATCTCCATTAATATCAACAATATCATTATGATTGACGATATATTTTGAGCTTTCTTTTTTGCCGGGGAAGTGCATAGTCACTTTGAGCGCGAATGGGTATTTGATAGCTACTGACGCCTTATATATGAGTTTTTTGCCCTCGGCAGTATACGTATTGGAGTCGAGTTTCGCTATCACCGGGGTCTCAAACTTAAACTGATCGACGACCTTTTTGACCAACGCGTACGCAGAAGGAGAGTACGCGAAAGCAAGCTCCGAAGAAGCTAGCCCCGAAGCGATAAGAATGGTAAAAGAGATCATCAGTAAAAAAAGCTTTTTCATCTATTATCAAGTCCCTTGTTTCGTAGTAATATTTTTTATGACGGTCTTGAGCTCTGTCAAGTCCGCGGTCTTAACGATATAAGCGTCAGATGCCCAAGTACAGAAATCCTGCTTATACTCCCCATACGCGGAGCAAAGTATCACCGGCAGATCCCGTCGTTCCTCTTTTAGGAGCCGGAGTGTCTCGATACCGTCTATTTTTGGCATCTTAATGTCAAGTACGACAAGGTCGATATTGTTTTCTTTGACAATATCTATCGCCTCAAAACCACTTTCAGCGAGAGTGACATTGTACCCTTCTTCTGTAAGCTCCTCTTTATATAATAACCTGATATTCTCCTCATCGTCAACTACTAAAATATTCTTACTCATATTTTACCTCCTATGCGATATTTGGTTGGTTGTTTATGTATGCGTTCATTAATCGGCAGGTTAATAATAAACGTAACTCCGATACCGGGGTTGTTATCGACCTCTATGCTACCGCTGTGATTCGCGATAAGCCTGTGCGTTATGGCAAGCCCAAGTCCGGTGCCACCATCTTTTGTTGTAAAAAACGGATTAAATATATTATGAATTACATCGTTGTTCACTCCGCCTCCGGTATCACTTACCTCGATCACCACCGACTCCTCGTTTCGCAAAAGTGACTTGCGTGTGTTTATTTCGAGAGTGCCGCCATTTAACATAGCCTGGCAAGAATTATTGACCAAGTTTACAAGTACCTGTTTAACCTGGTGGTAATCACATTCAGCGTGCGGCAGGTCAGGCATAAGCGCCGTCTTTACAGTGATATTGTTTGCTAGGAATTCATTATCAAACATTATTAATGTTTCATTCACAATGTCATTAATATTGTTCATGTTAAAATTGTCTACCCGCTCATCCTTTGAAAAGCTTAAAATTTCATTTAGTATTTTTTCGAGTCGAGACACATCTTTGGTAATTATATTAGTGTATTCCTTCTCTTTAGTCCCATCTTCAAAACGCTTACCAAGTCTTCTGGAAAAGCCCCCGATAGACATCAGCGGGTTTCTTATTTCGTGTGCGACATCAGCGGCCATTTCACCAAGCGCGGCGAGTTTTTCATTATGCAAAAGTTTACCCTGCATTTCCTTGAGTTCGGTGTTTGTTTTTTTGAGATTACTGTAAAGCGTTGAGTTCTCTATAGCCAGCCCCGCCTGATTTGCGAAAAGAGTCAAAAAATGCAGTGATTCCTCAGTTATAGGAGCTTTAGTAATAATATTATCAACAAATATAGCGCCTATTATTTTATCTTTTGCCAACAAAGGTATCGCTGCATAGACTTCAGAGTTTAACTTAGCAAGGTACTTCGAGTTCTCGCAACACTCACTCGTATTTGAGCAAATAACAGGTCGGCGGTTGTTTATCGCTTTTATCACAGTATCTTCTTCTTCATCTAAGGATATGCGTATTGATTTTATCGCCTCGCCAAACTTAGACTTACCGTCATGTTTTTTGTCTGTGTCATTAGACAACCATTGGTTGAAGGATTTCTCCTCCTTTTCAAGCTCATGCCATATTCTTGTAGCGTCCTCAGCGCTGTCAGGACCAATCCCAAGCATCCCCTGCAAAGTGTTCATCCTCTCATTGACCAAAAACAGCCCCGCGCGATTGAACCCCATCCCAGAGCTGACAGTGACCGCGGTCAGGATCTTATGCAGCAGGTTATCGAGTTTCATTGTTTTCATCATAGCGTTGCTGACATCATACAGTATTCCAAGCTCCCAGGACTGTGTTTCTTTCTCCGTTAATAGCCGCTCTTTTTCCCTGACGATTATAGCGTTTTCGATAATGTTCGCGAGCTGTGTCGAGAGCGACATAAGAACTCTTAAGTCATCTTCTGAAAAACTCTTGTCTGAGATAAAGAGATTCGACTCCTTGTCGATCAGACCGACAACACCGATAACAGAAGATTCGTACACTATCGGAGCGAAGAGAGCGGTCGTGAAGTCCGGCGCAAAGCCTTCGCACCGAGGATCAGTCAGCGCGTTTTTTATGATAATTGGTCCGCGCGTGCGTTTAACATCCTCTATGATTCCTTCAATCATATCACTATCTAAATCGTAGTTTTTCTCCTTGTTGAACGCGCATTTTTTGTTGGCGATATCCTCAAGCTCGGGAGAAAATATCTCAAGGAAAACAGTACTTGCGTACAGAAGAGTAGAAGTATGCTCTACAATCTTGTCACAAAGGGTGCTGATATCCTCTTTATGTTTGAACAGCTTTGTAATATTATATAGCGTCGATAGCTCATAAATATGTTTGTTCAACTCAATAAATTCTGAAGCGTTTGTTATCATACCGGTTATTTCGGCAGACACAAGCGATAAAAGCTGCTGCTCTAGCTCGGTAAGGTCATCTGAGCTGTCACCGAGTATAACACCGAAAAGCCTGTCTGAATTAAATATGGGAAGCGCGAAAACATTCTGAGCCTTCGGAAAGAACCGGTTAAGGCTGACATTCGAGATATTGTCAGAAACAAAATCGCTGATGAATGTATCTTTCTTCGACTCCACAATGCCTAAAAACGCTCCGTCGTTATCAGCAATATTCTCACATTCCCTCATAAACTCCGGCTCAGTCCCATAGTTTGGCTGAAACATCTTGTTCTCTTCTTTATAGAGCATAAAATAGATATCGCCAAGCGTTGAATCCTCGTGCAAATAATCAATGATTTTCCAAAGCTTGTGCTCTACATGTTCATCAAGGTGAGACATCTTGATGACATTTGAAATAACTTTAAAGTCAGTCATAGTTCTTCTCAGTTAAACGGTTGTTTTCTTCATCGCGTTTTTATAAAGATTTATATATTTTTTGGCAGAGCGGGACCATGAAAAATCAATTTTCATGACCTCCTTCCGCAATGCCCTAAAAGCCTTTTTATTGCCGTAAATAGTTAACGCTTTCTTTATCGCTTTTAACAACTCATTGCTGTCATATTTTGTAAACTTAATACCATTACCCGCGCGTGTTTTAAGGTTGATATTCTTGATAGTATCGTCTAGTCCGCCTGTAGCGCGCACGATCGGTACCGCCCCATATTTTAGGCTGTAGATCTGGTTCAGACCACACGGCTCATAACGCGAAGGCATCAAGAAAAAGTCAGAACCCGCCTCTATCTTATGCGCGATAGTATTGTCATACGCTATTTTCACACCGATCTTTTCTGGGTACTTCCTGGCAAATGCCTCGAACATATCATGGTATTTCTGCTCTCCGGTACCGAGGACTACCATCTGCAAGTCAAGCGCGGCGATATTGTCTATCGCTTCAGCGATCAAGTCAAAGCCCTTTTGATCAGCAAGGCGTGAGATGATACCGATAAGTGGTAGATTCGTTTTTTGGGGAAGATCATATATTTTTTGCAAATCCTTCTTGCACGCCGCCTTACCTTTGTCATTCTTGAAGTTGAACTTTTGAGCTATCAAGTCATCAGTAGAAGGATTCCATACCGAATAATCGACACCATTCAAAACACCATGCAGATCATCCTTTCGATCAGCTAGCACACCCTCTAAACCGCACCCGAACTCTGCGGTCTGAATCTCCTTACTGTACTTCGCGCTAACCGTAGTGATAACGTCAGAGAAGACGATACCACCCTTTAAGAAATTTATATTATTATAGAATTCAAGGTATTTATGGTGGAAGAGGTCCCAGCCGAGGTTCAATATAGGCATATCATAAGCCCAGAATAATCCCTGGTACGCGAGATTATGTACTGTCATCAGTGTAGCGACACCCGTAAGCGCAGGATCATCCTTGTAGGTGGTTTTGAGATATACAGGGATCAAGCTCGCCTGCCAGTCATTGATATGGATCACGTCAGGATTATATTTGAATGCCTTACAGAACTCAAGCACAGCCCGGTTGAAAAATGTGAAGCGTTCGCAGTTATCCGGGTAGTCGCCATCAGGAGTGCCATACAACTGCTCTCTGTCGTAGTAGTCATCGTTCTTGATGAAATAAGTCGTGACATTATTAACGGTGTCACTCTTATAAATATCAGCGGTGACCATATTATCACGAACTTGCGCCGTGATTTTTTTGCGGGTGCTTCTTATCCCATGTTTCTTAATGTCGATTTTTCCATATAGCGGCATTATGACACTTATGTCGATACCGAGATTTTTTAATTCCCCGGGTAAAGAGCCCGCGACATCGGCAAGACCACCGGTTTTCGCGAATGGCGCTACTTCTGAAGCAACAAACAATACCTTCATGATACCCTCCTAATTAGATGACTGTTTCCCTTAAAAACTTAGCCGACTCCTCTGGAGGTGTCGGATTTATGTAGAAGCCTGAGCCCCACTCAAAACCGGCGACTCTGGTGAGTTTTGGCATAACCTCAAAGTGCCAGTGATAGAATTCATTGTCAGATTCTTTGAAGGGAGATGTGTGCAAAATGAAATTGTACGGTGAAAAATTTAGTACTTTATCAAGTTTCTTCAACAGCTCCGAAAATATTCGCGCCAAAGGTTCATTTAAGTTATTGCTAGTATTCTCAAAGGAAGAGTAGTGAGCCTTCGGCAGTATCCACGTCTCAAACGGGAACTTAGGCGCAAACGGCGCGATCGCGATAAAGTGCGAGTTCTCACTGATCACCCTCACTTGGTCGCGTATCTCCTGTCGAATAATATCACAGTATATGCACCGCTCTTTGTAATGATAATGCTCCTTGGAGCCTTTTAGCTCTTCGGCCACACGTTTTGGGACGATAGGAAGCGCGATCAATTGCGAATGAGTATGCTCAAGCGACGCGCCAGCCTGCGCACCATGATTCTTAAATACAAGCGCGTACCGAAACCGCTTATCCTTCTTCAAATCAACTATCCTCTCACGGTAAGTACGCAAGACGTTCATAAACCGTGGGATGGAAAGAGTAGAGAGAGTGTCGTCATGGTTCGGTGACTCTATGATAACCTCATGCGCACCGACCCCACTCATCATGTCATATACCCCGACCCCCTGCTTGTCCAGTTTTCCTTCTATCTTCAACGCCGGAAACTTGTTCGCGACGACCCTTAACTCCCACCCTTCTGAATTCGGTGATAGGTTTTTCTCTCTTACAGCGAATATCTCCGGCGGAGTTTTGTCTTCATTCCCCGGACAAAATGGGCAAAAACCGCCTCTCTTCCGCTCTTTCTCCATTGAAAAGTCCATAGGGCGTTTCCCACGCTCTGTTGAGATTATTACCCACCGACCTATGATGGGATCTTTTCTAAGTTCTGACATCTATCCTCCAAGGTAACAGTTATATTTGATTTTATTAAGATAACGAATAATATTTATAATGTAAAGTGAAAAGCATTCCGCTTCATTAATAAAGATACTGTATTTTAGCTGATTTTCAACACGTAAAATATTTTTTTTAAGTTATCTACATATATCACACACACTGGATAACTCCCAGAAAGAAAGAAAAGGTTTTTTGTAACGTAAAGCTCTTGCACGACTCCAAAACCGTCGTCCTGAATTTGAGGCGCGCCTTTTATTTCAGGATCTGCTAATCCTAATAAATCCAGGTAGATCCCGAAACCAGTTCGGGACGACGGCAGTAGTTTTTATACATAAAAGCAGGTCGTGCAGGAGTCTTAACGTACAAAAACGTTTAAATTGTGTTGCACAACCTGCGCGTCAGATGTGGAGAAGTATTTATAAAACCCTGTTTGACATGTTAAATCGGTAACATGTCAAACAAAGCATCATATATAAGCCGGCAAAAACAATAACCCGTAGAGTTAGCCACGAAGGTAACACCTTGAATATATTGTTTATATTAGTCATTATATGTTTCTGGCAGAAACTTTCAGTGTCAGAAAAAGCTTAATCTATTTTGCGATTAATGAGACCGGGCAAAACTTAATTTGACTTATCATTTTTTCGCGCTATTCTTAAAAGAATATATATGTATTTTTTTATTAATAAAAAAGTATATCTTTTTTCTAGTATTACAAGTATCATGGTAAGTATGAAGCAGAAAAATGCTACAAACATAAGTCACATAAAAAACTCTATTTGTAGTGACACAATAACAAATACAGCCATTGGACTTATAAGTTACGACAGAAGCGGCATTATTGTGTCTATAAACGAAAACGCAGCTACCATTTTAGGTCTCAACAAAGGCTTACCAGAGGCATCACCTGTCGGAAAACCCCTCACAGACTTTATAATAAACACAACACCTGAAAAACTGTTTGAGAAATTTTTGATGTCTGCTTCTGCTGTGCGCGATTTTCAGTACTCTTTTGAGACGGTAGACGGTGAAAAAAAGTGGTTACTACATGATTCAGATCTCTTTATAGATCCTGTTTCTGGTGAAGAGTTCACCCAAATGCTCATTAGGGATATCACAAGTATCAAAGCTAGTGGCATTAATAATTTCAACGACTACAACAAAGCGGCTATTGAAAATATAACCGCGCTCGAGAAAAATATTATGACCGTTCAGGCAATCGCAGACATAACACATGATGGAATATATATTGAAGATAATCATGGAAGAATAATATACTGGAACGATGCCGCCCAAAAGCTATTTGGATACACAAAAAGCGACGCCATCGGAAAGCAGCTCTACAAAAAGTTAACTCCAGAGAGGTTTTATAGGTCGCACTCAAAAATGATGGAAGAATTCACACAGACAGGAAACTTTCCGCTTGATGGAACAACTCGTGAGTACCGGGCGATCAGAAAGAATGGCGTGGAAGTACCCGTAGAGATCTCTTTTTCAACAATTAAGCAAAAAGGAAGAGGTACTCGAATAATAGGTGTCGTAAGAGACATATCGAAGCGCAAAAAAACTGAGAAAGCACTGCTAGAGGGGCATCAGGAAAAATTGAGAGCTATCACCGACTCTGCTCATGACGCTATAACACTGACTGACAGCACAGGCAAGCTTACGTACTGGAACAGAGCGGCGGAAAAGATCTTTGGCTATTCAAAAGAGGAAGCGTTGGGGGAAAAGCATTACAATCTGTTGCTGCCAGCAGGGACAAGAGATGAGTTTAAAAGCAGTATGACAACCTTTTCAGAAATGGGTAAAAGCCCTATGTTCGGTAAAACAGTAGAACTGGTCGCAGTGAAGAAAAGCGGTGTGGAATTTCCCATCGAGCTATCATCGTCTACCATAAAAGTGCATGGCGAGTGGAGTGCTGTATGTATTATCAGAGATATAACTTTACGTAAAAGGGTTGAGGAGGACATAAAGAAAAGCCTTCAGCACCAACTCGTACTCGACTCGCTCTTACATATTTCTTTAGAAAATACCTCCTTAAACGAATTACTCCAACATTCACTCGATAAAATACTTTCTATTCCGTGGCTAAATATTATGTCTAAAGGTAGTATTTTCCTCACCAAAGAGGGGACGGATTCCTTAGAAGTCAAGGCTCACATCGGGCTCACGGACGAAATACTCGAAAAATGCTCTACTATTCAGTTCGGGGAGTGTCTCTGCGGAATGGCTGCAGCGACTGGCAAAATAAAATTCACCGGCTCTGTCACCCCAGAACACTCAATAATATATAATGGAATGCTACCTCATGGTCACTACAACATACCGATCCTCACGAACAATAAGGTGATCGGCATTATAAACCTATATGTCAAAGAGGGGCACAACTACAGCGCTCAGGAAGTCGCGTTTTTAGAGTCTGTTTCAAAAACACTCGCAAGCATGATCAAGCGAAAAAAGATGGAAGAGGAAAAAGAAAAGCTCTGGGACCAGCTTTTGCAATCTCAAAAACTCGAATCTGTAGGGCGACTCGCTGGTGGAATGGCACATGACTTCAACAACATACTGACCGGCATAATCGGGTATGGTGAGCTCGCATATAGTGACCTGCCCGAAGACCACCCTGTCAGAAAAAATCTAAAGGTCATAATAGACTCCGGTGTAAAGGCCGCGAAGCTTGTAAAGCAGATACTCGCCTTCAGCCGGAAACAGATACTTGAAATGCAAAAAAATGATCTGAACAGTATTATAGATAGTATGAGTAAAATGCTTGTCCGCGTGATTGGTGAGGATGTAAAGCTACAAACCAGCTTCAAAGCGCCCGCGAAAGCCGTATTGGTTGACGCGACTCAGATAGAGCAGGTGTTGCTTAATCTCGCGGTTAACGCTCGATATGCTATGCCTAATGGTGGGTGGCTGACGATAGAGACAAACTCTGTTAATGTGGGTGATGAATTTGCCCAGCATCACGACGGAGCTAAGACCGGTGAGCATATTGTAATCACTGTCACTGATACCGGATCAGGTATGTCAAACGAGATAAGGGAGAAGGTGTTTGAACCATGCTTTACCACCAAAGAGAAGGGGCGCGGTACCGGGCTGGGACTATCAACCGCCTTTGGTATCATAAAACAGCATAATGGTATAATCACTGTTGACAGCCAGCTTGGCGAAGGGACAACATTTAGAATTTACATACCTGTCATCGATGGTTCGATCATTAAAAAAGAGAAAAGTGAAAAGAAAAAGCAGGCGATCAAGGTTAAGGGAAACGAGACGGTATTAGTCGTCGATGATAATACTACAACAAGGAGCATGATAGTCGAAACTCTAAAAAAGCATGGCTATAAACTTCTCGAAGCTGTAAATGGAGAAGAAGGCTTATCTATTAGCGACCAGTTTGATGGTAATATTGACGTCATGATAACTGATGTTATTATGACCGGCATAAATGGTTGGGAGCTTTACCGTGAGATGATAAAAAGAAGACCTGCCATAAAGACTATATTTACATCCGGCTACATAGATAACCCTATAGTTAAAAACAGTATCCTAGAAAACAAACATCAGTTTATGAGAAAGCCGTTGCACACCAAATCATTGCTAGATGAGCTACAAAAAGCTCTAAAGAAAGATTTTTCTGGTGACAACGACCTTTAATTCATATACTTAATTAGACTTTTAAGAATTTATCTTATTTATTACAAGCCCGGTAAGAAGTTTCGGGTAGAAAAATGTCGATTTCTGCGGCATTTTATTGCCTGTGCTCGCGACCTCTTTCACCTGCTCCACCTTTGTGGGGTTCATAAGAAACGTTAACTGAAACTCTCCATCATTCACAAACTGTATAGCCTTATCAGCATCCTTTACATATTTTAGGTTCGTCTGCTTCTCCTGCGCCTCTACGCTCACACCGAGGATATGATTTATCAGCGCTGAGTGTAACACAGTCACATCAAGCTTCTTGAGGCTGTTGTTCATGTCAGCGGCGAATATACTCTCGACCTTCGCGCTGTCGGCAACCACCAAAAGACTGTACTTAGAATCTCCAGCACAGTACATACCGAAGGCGTGTTTAGTCTCACCAGCTTCCTCAAGTCGCGCGTACAGCTCCTTGCGAGCTGTGACCTCACTCTCTGAAGTAAATGGGAAATCAGTCACTGTAAAAAAATCACCTACCTGAGATTTCAGACTAGAGATCTGCTCCTCAGAAAGGTTAAACATAACACGGTGCGTTGGAAACACCACAAGCCCCTCGTCATCCATGTTGGCAAAGTACATCATAACATAGTTGTACAGACTGTCAGGCGGGAGTTCCTGTCGATCGCGCACACTGTCGCGGAAATTCAGCGCGGTTTCGTACCGGTGATGACCGTCAGCGATAAAGAGGTTCTTATCCGCCATCGCGTTTACTACCTTCGCGATCGTATCAGCGTCAGTCACTTTGAATATTCTGTGGGTGATGCCGGCAGGATCAGTTACCTCCATATCAGCGTTCGCACTGCTGGTCTGCCCTTTAAGGATATTGTCCACTGTAAGCTCTTTATCAGAATAGAGTGAAAATATTTGTGATAAATTACAGTGACAGCTTTCCATAAGGTTCAGCCTGTCCCTCTTAGGACCTGAAAGCGTCTTCTCATGAGGCAGAATCTTTCCTGAAGAAAAATCCTCGATCTTCGTCAACGCGATAAAACCACCACGAGTCATCATAGAACCGTCAGGCATTTTGTAATCCTGCTCGTAGACGTATATTGAGTCGCGTTCATCTTGAACCAGCGCACCGCTCTCAAGCCAGTCGCGCAAAAAAACCGCCGCGCGCGTGTATCTGTTGTCTTCCGCGTTATCCGACTCATCCTTTTTTCCTAGTATCAAACGGATCACATTATAGTCACTCTTCTCATAAAACGCGTCCTGCTCAGCGCTTGAAATGACATCATACGGTGGAGCCGTGACATCCGCCAAATCCGCTACTTTCTCCTTATTGTATACAACTCCTCTAAAAGGTCTTATCTCAGCCATGTAATCTATACTCCCCCTACTTTCTTCTTATTTTTATGCCACACGTAGTAACATATTATCATGAGTTTTGCAAGTTTTTTCAGTTTTCCCTAAAATAGACATTGATTTCCCCGCACCGGTTAAGGGCATGTTGCCCAATGCAATTTAGGGGGATTTCCCCCTACACTCCCGTTGGTCGTACCCCCCCCCCTTTTTACAGGTACTTACAGCGATGGCTTTTTTGAAAACAGGGAGAATTCTCTATTTGGCAACAGTCCCGTTAAGACTCCTGCGCGACCTGATTTTATGTATAAAAACTACTGCTGTCGTCTAGGAGTCTTAAATATATTTATTGTAGCATGTCAGTTAGTTCCTGAAAATTGCTTAATATTCTGAAATCCCCAATAAGACTCTCTTACTTTTTGATTTGTCAACAAAATAATACTTGCAAAAAGACGCCGTTTGCTTTAAATTCTATCACCTGAGGCATTATGGGCATGTTGCCCAATACAATTTAGGGGGAATTCCCCCTACACTCCCGTTGGTCGTACCCCCTTTTTACGGGTGCTTACAACGACGATTTTTTAGAAAAAATGGGAAATCCGCTATTTGGCAACAGTTCCATTATCTACAGGGGGATCATTTGAGCGAAAAAATAGAAACAGTAAATAACGCGGTCGCGTGTTTTAACTCTTTGCCAGAATCAGGGGATGGTAAGTATACTCTGAAAATCATCGTCGGTGGAATAACGTGCGCGCTAAAGCTGATCTATGAGCGGCATTACAATGAGCTGAAAGAGCGGTACGCGAAGTTCCTGCTCAATGACCCGACCGACGTCAGGTGCGACATAAACATCGATGTTTTCGCGAAAGATGAGTGGGATTCCAGCAGCTTCCCTGCGATCGATGTGCATCATATCAACAACAAACACTATGCGTTCAGGTGGGATTTCCACTCCGAGTTCGACACCATCACCGGTAATGGTCGCTTTTTGAGCATCCCGGACACTAACATCTTGACGATAGACTCCTTTGTTCGGATATCATATTCACTGATGGTTGTTCTGCATGGCGGTTTTCTCATCCACTCAGCCGCGATACTGCGTAACGGTAACGCATTCCTTTTTTCCGGTGTCTCAGACGCTGGAAAGACGACAGTCTCACGTATTTCTATGGCTGAAAACAAAGTGCTGACTGATGAGATATCACTGGTAAAGCCAAGTGCCGGCGAATATATAGCCTATGGCACACCATTTTGGGGGGAGCTTCAACATGGGCTACCTGACAGCGGAGCGTTAAAAGGGATAATGTTCCTGCAGAAGGATACCGACGTATATTTAAGTAAGCTGAACAGAAAAAAAGCGTTAAGGAAGCTGATGACTAATGTGCTCTTTTTCGCGAAGGACGAAAACCTATCAAGCAGGCTCTTTAGTATATGCTGTGAGGCGGTAACGCTCTTTGACAGCTTTGACCTGCATTTTTTACCCGATAATTCATTCTGGAGGTGTATAGATGAGCAGTATTCTGAACAAATTTGTAGCGAGAGCTGATAATATAGCGTACAGGACGGTCGCGGATGAGGCGGTTATAATGACACCAGCCGATAGTATGCTCCATGAACTGAACGAGGTCGCTACGTCGATATTCGCTAACATCAATGGCAAACGTACAGTCCGCGAGCTTTGCAAACTTGCGTTCAACGAGTACGAAGTAGAGATGGCACGGCTCGAAGCGGATATTTCTACACTAATAGGTGAGCTTGAAAAAAAGAACATCCTGCAATTAAGCGATGCCCCGATCAACTAAAATATTCAAGCGGCTCCAACAAAAAGCTGAGAAGCGCCGCATTCCGCTTAACGCGCTGTTCGAGCTGACTCACAGGTGTAATCTGCGATGTTCGCACTGCTACGTCGATAATGAGAATCATACAGAGCTGACAACTGACGGGGTGAAAAAAGCACTCGACATTCTGAAAGATAATGGTACTTTTTTTGTCATCTTCACCGGTGGCGAAGCGATGTTGCGGAGCGATATATACGAGATACTCACCTACGCGAAGATATCTGGTTTTGTCACCACCCTTTTCACCAGTGGGACAATTATAGATGGTAACAACGCCGAACGCCTTATCAAGACCGGCACTGACGACTATGAGATGAGCATATACTCAGACATCCCGAGCGACCATGACGCTCTAACCGGTGTGGACGGTTCGTTTAAAAGGACGATGGGCGCGGCGCGGCTCTTAAAATCGCTCGGGGCTAAGGTGACGCTCAAAACTGTCTGGAGCAAGCTTAACTTCGCGCGGGTGAAGGAGATGTACGCGCTAGCAGACAAGCTTGGGTGTGAGTTGCGCGGCGCGCCATATATATCGGTGACAAACAGTGGAGACACAGCGCACCTGAACACCAGATGCAATGATGATGAGCTGACTGAGCTATTTAGCAGCATGTACGAGCTACAAAAGGAGCGAATCGATGAAACCTTTAACGAGGTACGTTCAAAAGAATATGACTACGAAACACTAAAAGATAAGCGGATTTGCGGCGCGTGCGTAACAAAACTGCGCATCGATCCGTATGGTAATATTTACCCCTGCGTCGCTTTTGGTAACGCGATGGGCAACATCACCGAGGATGATTTTAAAAGCGTTTGGTCTGGGGATAGCTTCGCGAAGAGCTTCTGTGAGCTGAGAGTGACAGACATTAAAAAGTGTCGCGATTGTGACAGATTCGCCTTCTGCCGATACTGCCCGGCAGACTCGCTGAAAGAATGCTCCGATATGCTGATACCGACAGATGAGATGTGTCGCGTGGCGAAGGCGCACCGGACAGCTTTTTATAACACTATGAAAAAAATATGAACATCCGGTGACTAGTAGGAAACCAAACAAATTATATAAAAAACAGGTGCGCCTGTTCAAAGAGGAGGCGGCATGATGCCGCAGTCAATATATTAGTAAAATACGGTTATTTCACCTAAATTGAAAGTTTTGTAAACTATTCTTTGAATTTTTTCATTAAAAGAGGAGCTGTTCATGAGATCGATTAAAAAAAATATTCAGTTGATTATTTTAGTTTTACTTGCCGCGCTGTACTTTGCCGCCTGCGCCGGGATGCCCAAAAAAGAGGATATTCCTACTGACGCCCCAGTTGACGTTAAAAATCAGATAAACAGGCTATACGCGACTGACGCTAACGATCGCGCGTTCGCCGCCAACCTGCTCGGGAGGATGGGCGAAAAAGCCGCTTCGGCGCTACCGTTTTTGATAGGGGTACTCAAGACCGACCTTGGCTTGGAAGCGAGAGCTAACTCAGCAACAGCGTTAGGGCAGATCGGTGACAAACAAGCTGTTCTAGCACTCATCAACGCGCTAAAAGATGAGAATGTTAAAGTTAGGCAAATGTCCCTAACAGCGCTAGGACTCCTTAAAGACGCTCAAGCGCTCAAGCCGATCGCAAAAGGGATAAGCGATCCAAATCAGGCGATACGCTTGGCGGCCTTGAAAGCTCTCGGAAACTTATGCGATGAAAACGCGGTTGACGCAATTGCCGCGGCGCTGAAAGATGAAGATGCGAAGGTACGGCAGCAGGCGGCTTTTTCTCTAGGGGAGATAGCGAGTAAGAAAGCGACTGACGCGTTGATCGCCGCGCTAAAGGATAAAATCCCCAACGTGAGGAAAAAAGTAGTATGGGCATTGGGGAAAATAAAGGATGTACGCGCGGTTGACCACCTGATCGACAGGTTGCACGACGAGAACACCGAGGTGAAAAAACGCGCTTCTCTGGCACTCGGTGAGATAGGTGATATAATAGCGGTTGAATCGGTCATAGAAGCTATGTATGATGGCGAGATAAGAAAGGAAGCGACTCAAGCTCTCGCCTTATTTGGTAAGCCCGCAGTAGAAACTTTGGTAGAAGCGCTAAAGCATCGCAGGCGCAGATGGGTGGTACAGGTATCATCGGTCGCACTCGGTGAGATAGGTGACGAGCGTTCTGTGGAACAGCTGGTCGTGAACCTGAATGACAAAAGCTGGGAGATCAGAAGCTGGGCGGCTGAAGCTCTTGGGAATGTCGGCAGTAAGCTCGCTGTCGAACCTTTACAAAAACGTGCGGCGAAAGAGAATGTACCGTATACTAAA
Source organism: Deltaproteobacteria bacterium (assembly GCA_024276115.1). Classification (GTDB taxonomy): domain Bacteria; phylum Desulfobacterota; class JAJRXV01; order JAJRXV01; family JAJRXV01; genus JAJRXV01. The sequence continues at coordinate 4,054 of JAJRXV010000060.1, read as the reverse complement.
AAATCTATTGAAGAAGCGTTGAGTAGACTGGGAAAACTATAAAAGCAAATTTTACCCTTACCGCTCCTAGGGAAAAAACAGCTCCAGCCCGAAAATATTTCAAAAATCACTTGAGATAATCCTGAAAAAAATGTATTAATACTTTTCTCGAAAAAAACGGTGGCAGAAGGGGATTATGGTTAATCGAAAAGATAAATATGACGTGATAGTGATCGGTGGCGGGCTCGGCGGGCTGACATGCGCGAACAGGCTAGCTATGGGTGGTTTCAGCGTGTTGCTACTTGAGAGCCATAACAAACTCGGAGGGCTGGCGACGTGGTTCAACCGGAAGGGTGGGCATATTTTTGACGTTTCGCTACACGGGTTCCCGGTCGGGATGAAGAAGACCTGCCGAAAGTACTGGTCGAAGGATATTGCCGACTCGATAGTGCAGCTGAAAGGCATCCGGTTTGACAATCCTCAATTCTCGTTTTCTACGACGTTTGACAAAGTGGACTTTAAGCGGCTGCTCAGAGAGTATTTTAATATCGATCAGGAGACTATCGACGGTTTCTTCTCTACTGTGCGGAGCATGAATTTTTATGACGATCAGTCGATGACTACGCGTGAGCTTTTTGAGAAGTTCTTCCCCGGTCGTAATGATGTCGTCAGGATGCTCATGGAGCCGATCGCCTACGCAAACGGCTCGACGCTCGATGATCCTGCGATCACTTATGGTATTGTTTTCTCAAACTTTATGGATAAAGGCGTGTTCACCTTCAGAGGCGGTACCGACCTGCTCATCCAGAAGATGGAGGCGGTGCTGAACGAAAACGACGTTGACGTCAAGCTCAAGGCGAAAGTCGAGAAGGTACTCACTAAGAACGGTAAAGTCACAGGGGTCGTCGCGAACGGTGAGACGTTTTATGGTGAGACTGTCATCTCAAACGCTAACCTGCTCTCGACGATCAAGGATTTTGTCGGGACTGACAGTTTTGACGATGATTTTATCAAAGAAGTGAATAATATCCGCTTGAATAACAGCAGTTGTCAGGTTTATATGGGTATCAAAAAGGGCGAAAAGATTGACTATATCGGTGATCTTCTCTTCACCTCCACGGCAGAAAAATTTGATTCTGAGATGCTTTGCAGCAAGGAGATCACCAGCCGTACATTCTCGATATATTACCCGGATATCCGCCCCGGCACCGACATGTATTCTATAGTCGCGTCAACGAACGCTAACTACGATGACTGGGCGCACCTGTCAGAAGAGGAGTACAAGAAGGCGAAGGCTCACTTGATCGAAACTACGCTAGACGCGCTCGAAAAGTACGTTCCGAACGCGAGGGAGAATATAGACTACATCGACGCGGCGACACCGCGAACGTTCAAGAGGTATACGCACCACCTTAAAGGCTCTTCTTTCGGTACGAAATTCGAGGGGTTGAAGGTCAGCATGGAGCTCCCGAACAAGATCGGCGGGCTGTTCCACACCGGCTCTGTCGGGATCATAATGTCCGGTTGGCTCGGAGCGGCGAATTATGGCGTGATCGTTGCGAATAACGTTGACAAGTATCTGAGGAAATGCTAATTTTACCACGATTATGAGACTGCGTATGAAGTGCGGTTGGTCTGTATTACCCGCTTGACTAAACTTTTAATAATGAGGTGCGAATGTTTGATTTTTCAGATAAAGTGGTTATCGTTACTGGTGGCACGCGCGGCATTGGACGCGCGGTGGCGGAAGGTTTTTTGAGGAGCGGCGCGCGGGTGATCGTGACATACACATCCAACGATGAAGAAGCGCGTAAATTCAAGGTAGACAACTCAAAATATACCGGGAAAATAGATACCTATAAATTCAATGTCGCTGATTATGGCGAGGTGGAAGTCTTCTACAAAAAGATAGAAAAAGATTATGAGAAGGTAGATGTTCTGGTGAACAACGCCGGTATCCGTAAGGATTCTGTGCTCGGGATGATGCGCGAGGATGACTGGCGGAAGGTGATCGACGTGAATCTGGGCGGTACGTACAATATGAGCAAGTTCGCAGTGATGAACATGATGCGTAAGCGTAATGGTCGCATAATCAACATCACGTCGCCATCTGGTGAGTTCGGTTTTGCCGGTCAAGCGAATTACGCCGCGTCAAAAGCAGGGCAGGTGGCGCTCACAAAGTCGCTTTCAAAAGAGGTCGCGACACGTGGTATAACGGTTAATTGCGTTTCACCGGGGTACATAGACACTGATTTTATCAAGGACCTTCCAGAAAATATGAAAAAAAGCTACATCGCGCAGATACCGCAGAAACGTTTCGGTAAGGCTCACGAGGTAGCGAACTGCGTACTGTTCCTCGCGTCTGATGAGGCGGCGTACGTAAACGGCTCTACCCTTAGTGTTACCGGGGGGCTGTAATGAGCGAAGTTACGAAATACATTCCGCATAGACCACCTTTTCTCTTCGTCGATGATATTATCGAAACCAACTCTGACAGGATCGTCACGAGAAAAAAGATCGATGCTGATGAGGAGTTTTTTAAGGGGCACTACCCAGGCAACCCGATTATGCCTGGCGTGCTGTTATGCGAGGCTATCTTCCAGTCCGGCGCGATTCTGATCGCTAAAAATATCGGTGGCGAGATCGACGGCACACCTGTGCTGACGCGCATCAACAACGCGAAATTCAAGAACATGGTGAAGCCCGGAGACCTGGTCACTATCGAGGTGAACCTGAAAGAGAAGCTGTCGAACGCTTTTTTCATGCGCGGTAAGGCGTTTGTTGACGGCAAGGTCGCGGTGATTGTAGAGTTCGCCTGCTGTTTGGCGGATACATAAATACACATTATTTATACGGAGAAACATTTGGATTTCTTAGGGGTAAAAGGTAAGACCTACATCGTTTTTGGTGTCGCTAACCGCAAGAGCGTCGCGTTCTTTGTCGGCAAGTCTCTCATCGAGTTTGGCGCGGAAGTGATTTTCGTCGTCAAGGATGACGCTGTTAGGCAGAATGTGGAGAAACTCTTTCAGGGGAAGTCTGTGTGTGTATGTGATGTGGAGAATGAAGAAGAAATATCGGCTTTGTATGAGGTCGTATCCCAAAACAATCCGAAGATTGATGGTATCTTGCACTCTATTGCGTTCTCTAATCTTTCAGAGGGGCTTAAACCATTTCACGAGACGAAGAAGAAGGACTTCCTACAGGCGATCGACATCTCATGTTTTTCGCTTGTTAGTATAGCGAACGCTTTTAAGGATACCCTCGATACCAATGCGTCTGTGGTGACGATCTCAATTTCAACGACGACTATGGCGGCAGAGAGTTACGGTTATATGGGGCCGGTGAAGGCCGCACTCGATTCATCGCTTTCTTTCCTCGCCAAATCTTTCAGCGGTTTTTCAAATATCCGGTTCAATGCTGTCGCGGCAGGGCTCTTAAAAACATCCTCATCCGCTGGTATCCCGGGCTACATAGACTACTATCTTTACGCTGAGCAGTTGACTCTGCGCAAAAAAGCTCTCGCTACGCAAGAAGTCGCCAACAGTGCGCTGTTCCTCTTGAGCGACCGTTCATCCGGTATAAACGCGCAGAAGATAATTATCGACGCCGGCATGTCCACCAACTATTTTGACAAGGCTGTCATGGCGAAAGCTATGCGCCCGGAAAAACCTTAATTTTTTAACAATCATGACCTGCCACACCTCCCTTGAGAGGAGTGTTGCCAAATAGATAGATTTACATATTTTCAAAAAAACTGGCGTTGTAAGTACCTGTAAAAAGGAGCGATCCGCTCTGGCGGGGGTGTGATCAACGGGAGTTTAGGGGGAATTCCCCCTAAACTCCCGTTGGGTATTAACCCGGCGATTAAATATGTGGTATTATCGCCCCGTCATTCCCGAGGTTGCCACGACGTCATTCCCGAGGTTTTAATCGGGAACCCAGGACTAAAATATATTGATCAACAGCGAAAAACTAAGTTTAACTGGACATTTGGGGTATGGATTCGATAGAGGCACTCGGGGATGACGTTGTGGTGTGCTCGTAAAACACTATACATTTTATCGCCATGTTAATA
>JAJRXV010000059.1 GCA_024276115.1 Deltaproteobacteria bacterium | reverse complement strand
TGAACAGCTATCATGGTGTTGTGAATATCGACTTTTTCTCCACTCGCGAGTTCTTTTGTCGCCATGTCAGCCTCTTGCTGTAACTTGTTGACTTCCTGAATGGATTGCTTTAAGTCATCTAAAAACTTACCCTTTTCAACCTTAGTGGCTTTACCCGCGCCACCAATGTTTTGGGTAACTTTACCGACTGAACCAAGAATATTGTCAGGTGGAACTTTCATTATTAAATCTCCATTCGTATCTAACTCTAATTATAACAACCCGGCTCGCGTTTTGTCAAGTATTTTTAACATTTATCGCAAAAGTCCTACCAAAATACTTTAAGTGTCTGAAGAGTGTTATCCCTTGGTGTTTCTATCTGACGCAGACCTCAAGCATAACCTATATCTGCATCGCCCGAAGCGCCATATCTTTTGTCGCCTGGATCACTGTTACGTTCGCCTCAAAAGAGCGTGACGCCGAAATAAGGTTCACCATCTCCTCGATATTATTGACATTCGGGTACGCTACATAACCCTCACCGTCAGCGTCTGGGTGGTTCGGCTCATACCGCATAATAAACGGTGTGTCATCCTCAAATATATCGACGACCTCCACACCCTCACCGCCTGCCACCGCGCCTCTAAGCTCATCGGCGAACGACTTAATCTCTGTCGTCTTGAACACTACATCCTTACGTCGGTAGGGGCCTCCCTCAGGAGTTCTCGTAACACCTATATTCGCGATATTACTCGCTATAACATTCATCCGCGTCCGTTGCGCGTTGAGCCCGGACGCGCTCACCTTCATCGTCTCAAAAAAATTCATTATGACCTCCTGCCTTCGCTGATAGCGTATTTTAAGCCCTCAAACCTCTTACCGATCATCGATGTCGCCATTTCATACATAATACTATTCTGCGCCAACTCGGTCATTTCCTTATCTATGTTCACGTTGTTGCCATCGTTCCGCGTGGAGTTGTTCACCTGATTCTCAACAAACGCACTCGGAGATCCCGCTACAGCCGACCCCCGCAAATGCTTTCCTGACGACCGCTTCATCGCGATACTGTTACCCGCGATACTACCGGCGAGCGCTTTTTTGAAATCAAGCTTCTTCGCCTTGTATCCTGGTGTATCGATGTTAGCGATGTTGCTGGCGATAACCGCGTGCTTCGCTGATAGTACGTCAAGCGCGCCTGCCAAAGCGTTAAATCCCGGTGTGTATAGCTCCATGTTTGCCTCCTGTGCATTTCATTACTCACTTTATATATAAGCAATTTGTGTGCCAAACGGCGCATAGCTGTAACTATTGGATATTGTTATGTGTGATGGATATAAAGAGCGGGGCGTTTTTGGACAGTGGGGGTGTATTTACCTATGGGGTTGTTTGGTGCGGCCTCAATAATCGGCATGTTGCCAACACAGTTACTGTCTGAAAAATGTCATCGGGTCATATTTCGAAGAACCGCGAAAGCGGCCCCCAGGCTCTAAAAACCTGAGGGACTATTTTAAAGTTAATCAAGAAACATCCCTATGGCGCGCAATTATCCGCGGTCGTGGGGTCGCAGTCATCATTTACCCCGGCGTTACATAGCTCAGGCGCACCCGGATAAGTCGTCGGGGTCGCATCGTCACAGTCAGTGTTACTGCCCGCGGCGTTTGCCGGTTCAGTGTTAGCTATCTGATCGACAACATTGCTACCGAAGTTGTCATCATCACCGTCAACATAATACGTATTATATTGGCACACATCGCCGACCGGAGTGGTTCTTATCAGATATCCGTCTAATCCTCCGGCACCAGAAGAGTCCGTACTACCAGCGACAATAAACCCGCCACCGGCGTTTTCTCTTACAGAGTAACCTATATCTTCATTAGCGCCACCGTATGTCTGCTCCCAGAGTTTAGTGCCGGCGTTATTAGCTTTTACGAGAAAGACGTTATTATCGACTCCACCGCCAGATGTGCTGTAACCGGTAACAATATATCCGGTATCAGCGGTCTGTCTGACAGAGCTCCCATCTTCATTTCCGGTACCGCCGACGAGGAGGTCCCAGGTCTTTACGCCGAGGTTATTTGTCTTAAGGAGGTACATTTGCTCTCCGTTCGCTCCACTGGTATCTGTTGACCCGGCGACGATATATCCGCCATCAGTTGTCTGTCTGATATCTCTGCCCTCATCAGCATTGGCGCCGGTATGGGTTTGCGCCCAGGTTTGAATGCCGCCATTGTCAGTTTTGACAAGGTACAAGCTGGTGGCTCCATTACCAGAAGACGCGGTGTCACCGGTCATTATATAACCGGTGTCGGCGGTCTGCTGAACCGAATAAGCAGTTTCATCGCTGGCGCCACCGAATGTTTTAGCCCATGTTTGAGCACCACTAGCGTCAGTTTTGACAAGGTAAAAATCTTTCCCACCCGCGCCGCCGACGTCAGAGGCCCCCGCTACAATATATCCGCCATCAGCGGTCTGCTGGACGGAGTAAGCGCTCTCATTGCCTGCCCCACCGAAAGTTTGTTGCCAACTCGATACCCCGGCGCTTAAAAGCTTGATTAGTACTATGTCGCGATTGGAGTTTACTGCGGGATTCTGAGTAACTGTATTCGAATGAGTTAAGCGCCCCAAGTCTTGACCACCGCCAGTTACCCATGTACTCCCGGCAACGATATATCCACCATCAGCTGTCTGCTGAACGGACTCCCCAAAATCATCACCCGTGCTCCCAACGGCTTTAGTCCATTGTTGATTACCGTCAGGGTCAGTCTTAACGACGTATATGTCAGAACCTCCGGCTCCAGATGATTTAGTTGAGCCGACCATTATGAAGCCGCCATCAGTTGTCTGCACAACCGACTTGATGTAATCGTCAGCGGCACCGCCATAAGTTTTGGTGAAAGTGAAGTTAGGGCAGTCGGTATCAGAGCCATCACAGTCCTGATCGATGTTATCACCGACGATTTCTGTAGCGCCCGGGTATATAGTCGGGTCATTGTCGTCACAGTCGGTCGAGTCGGCCACCCATCCGGTTATCGCGCCGGTAAGCTGTTTTGTGACATTAAGATTACCATAATTGTCGTTGTCATTGTCTTGATAAAATGTAGCGCTTACCGGACAAAACTCATCCGCGCCGTCGCAGTCCTGATCGATGCTGTCGCCGCAGATCTCTTTCGCGCCGGGGTAGACCGTCGCGTCGTAATCGTTGCAGTCAGCACTGTTTTGGACATATCCCGCGGGCAAGTAGCTTGCGTATATACTGTTAGTGAGTTTTCCATAGCCATCACCATCATAATCTCTAAAATATTGAGTTCCACCGGTCGTAGAACATGTTTGATCGCTACCATCACAGTCCTGATCGATACCATCGCCGCATGTCTCAGGCGCGTTAGGGAATATTGTCTTATCATTGTCGTTACAGTCGCCCTGAGCGATAGTGAAGCCATCGCCGTCACTATCACTTTTGCATACTTTATCGTTACCGTCACAGTCCTGATCTATGTTGTCGCCGCATACCTCAGGCGCGTCGGGGTATGTGCCTTTGTCGTTATCGTTACAGTCGCCCTGATTTGGGGAGAACCCGTCAAGGTCAAGATCTTCATCCCCGGGGCAGAGCAGGTCACTGCCGTCACAATCCTGATCGATGAAGTCACTACATATCTCTGCCGCTCCTGTGTATATGGTAGGGTCATTGTCGTTGCAGTCGCCCTGTGAGCCGGTTTGGTTATCGCCGTCAGCGTCGATTTCTCCGGTGAATGAAAATTTGAAGGGACCACTACCGGTCAACTTGAGGAAGTATCTCCCTGTCTTAGGGCATCTCCAAGTCAACCCAACACTCGAGTTAAGCTCAAAGGCTTCTAGCGCGTTAGTAACAATCTTAGCCGCGCCATCATCGCTAGCCGCGAGCTTTGTAGTACCATCAGTGTCAAAGAGGGTGATAGTCGCGTTCGTTATATCATCAAGTGAAAGCTCAAATATATATATTGTCCCCTTCTGCGTCAAAGCTGTAAAGAATACCATCGGGTGTATCAAAAACGCCATCTATCGGGACGCCCATAGTCACATCTGTTGCCGCTTTGCTGTCGCCAGTGGATGAACCGCATCCGGCTGTCATTAGAGATAAAAGTAGATACAGCGATAAAACCAGACACAGCGCCAGTGTTCTTTTAATTAGTCTCATTTTTTACTCCTTATTTTTTTAGACTATTAACAATTGCCACATGCAATCGTTACATTATGCCATCATTATGGGCATGTTGCCCAATACAATTTAGGGGCTTAAGCCCCTACGCTTCCTTTGGTCGCTACCCCGCAACATCCATAACTTACAAAAGACGATTTCACATCAAATCGGTAATTTTGCTACTTGGCAACACTCCCATTATACACAATCGCTGACTTCTTTCAATCAAAGACTTACGCGCGACCTGTTTTTTATATGTGTAATTGTATAAATATTTTTTAGAGATACAAAAAAGTTTAAGAGGTATATGATGTTAGGCTCTACGGGGTGTAGCTGATCATCTCAGAGATTTTTTTGATGCCGACGTTATTTTCTTGAAGTATTTCTCGTAGTTCTTTCAGCGCGGCGATCGTCTCTGGGTAGGGGTGGCATATCGCGACTGCATAGCCGTTTTTTTTCGCTCTTTTGATGAGTGCGCGCAACTGTTTGAGTATGCTATCTTTATCCCGGTCATTATCAAGGAATACGTTCCGCCTGCCGTTCGGCACGCCGAACTCTTTCGCTGTTTTTTGAGCGCAAGTGTCTTTGCTCGTGCGGCTGTCGAGGAAGAAAAGCTTCCGCTCCTTTATTACCCCCATCACAGTCGCCATCTTTTCGCAGTTTTCAGAAAAGCGCGAGCCCATGTGGTTGTTAACACCGATTATCCCCGGGACAGAATCAATAGCTGTGTTCATACGCCGGGTGATCTCATCATCTGACAGGTTGACTAGCAGAGCGCCTTTACCCGGGTTATTAGTCGGGTAGTCGCGCGGCTCCATCGGCATGTGAAGCATAACATCAAAACCCCGATCCATAGCGCTTACCGCGATCCGCTTTGAGTATTTTTTTTCCGGCATTATAGATAGGGTAAGGTCAAGCCCGATATCCATCAGTTGGTTGGCAGCATTGTAGCTTACACCAAGATCATCAATAATTATCGTGACATAGCTATCAGCGGCAAAGCCGGTGTCAGGCGGTTCCGGTAAGGATGGAGTTATCGCGACTGTTTTAGTGGCTTGATCGGCGGGTTTTCTGGCTGTGGTAGTATCCCACCAAGTGGCTTTGACCACCAATAAAGATATTATCGCATACAGAATTATTAAAACGCCGACCAAAAGACCTTTGACAGGAGTTCGTCCTGTCTTTTGGCCTTTTGGTCCCGCGACGTTTTTTTTAGAAGTTTTTTTCATTCAAGCTGTTTACTTATTTGCCTGGAGGCTCTTGAAAATATCCAGACTTTTCAGAATATCGATAGCTCTGACAAGTTGATTGTCATTCAGGTCATACTCTTTCTTTTTCACTTTCTCTTCGCCATCTTCGCCATTTTCAGAGTTCTCATCCTTCTCTTCATCAGCGTTGTCAGCGTCTTTCTCTTTTGAACCCTTGTCCGGCTCATTCTCAAAGTGATGATCTAAGTCCTTCTCTCTCATCACGTGAGACTTATTGTCGGGCAACTCAGCCTCAACCTCAGCCGGCTTTTTCAGGATACGCTTAACCTCGATGTCCGGTACGATACCTTTCGCCTGAATGCTCCTGCCGTTTGGTGTGTAATATTTCGCTGTCGTCAACCTTAGCGCCGAACCATCATCGAGGCTCATTATAGTCTGCACTGAACCTTTACCGAAAGTCTTTATACCGATTACGATAGCTCTCTTATGATCCTGCAAAGCTCCGGCGACAATCTCAGAAGCTGACGCGCTACCGCTGTTAACCAGAACAACTATCGGGAAGTCCTTATATGTGCCGCTCTCCTTCGCCGGGAACTGTGTCTTTTGCGACCGCAACCGACCATCAGTGTAGACGATCAGACCAGAGTCGATGAAAGTATCAGATACGCCGACCGCCTGATTCAGCAAACCGCCGGGGTTGTTACGCAGGTCGAGGATCAAGCCCTTTGACATTCCGTCATCCGCGGTCATCTTTTCAAGCGCTTTATGCAGATCTTTAGTCGTTTTCTCCTGGAATGATGTGATCTTGACATAACCGATACCGTCGTCAATCAGCTTACCCCGTGTGCTTTTGAGCTTGATGATATCCCTGACTATCACAAAATCCTTAGGAGTTGTAAAGCTCTCACGAGCGATAGTTATCGTTATCGGGGTTCCCTTCTTACCGCGCATAAGTTTTACCGCGTCAGTCAGGGTCATGTTCTTGGTGGATTCGCCGCTGATCTTGATGATCTTGTCGCCAGCCTCTATCCCAGCGCGAAACGCTGGTGTATCCTCTATCGGTGAGATAACCGTCAGGATACCGTCACGGATGCCAATCTCGATACCAAGCCCGCCAAACTCGCCCCGCGTATCTATCTGCATCTCTTTATACATGTCTGGTGTCATAAATGATGAATGCGGATCAAGCGTTCTTAACATCCCTCTGATCGCGCCCTGCACCAAGTCTTTTACCTCTACCTCTTCTACGTAGTTGCCCTGAATCAGGTGTAACACATTACTGAATACACTCAGCTCCTCATAGGTGTTTCTTGAACCGGTGTTAGTTTTTTTCTTCGGCATAGCGTTCGCCCGCTCTACTGTCGCGCCACAAACTAAATACCCGAAGGCGAGCATTACAACCGCTAACCTCGAGAGCTTTGATCTTGATAAAATCTTAAACATTTACTTCCTCCTTGCTAATTTTAGGGGAATCCCCCTGAATCTATTTTTTTTAATCCGGTTTTTCTGCCGGCAAGCGGCTCAAGCCACTTTATCGGATCGACAGAACGCCCGTTTTTTCTTATCTCAAAATATAGGCACGCCCCAGTGATAGAACCGGTGTCGCCACTGGCGGCAATCACATCACCTCTGCTAACCTTGTCGCCGACGCGCGTAGATATCTTCGAGAGATGCGAGTAAATAACGTGGTAGCCCTCACCATGCCCGATGATTATCACCTTGCCGTACCCTCTGAACCAGTCAGCGTAAACGACCTCCCCGGTAAAGACTGAGCGTACCTCCTGCCCTATCTTCGCGGAGAATTTGACGCCGTTGTTAAAGAGGTAGGAGTTGAATTTTGAGACCTTCTCCTTACCGAAATAGCTAAAAACATCGCCACTCACCGGAGGCTCTAAAACCCCCTTAAAGCTGGTGAAGCGTTCTTGATAATCACTCCCGGCATTACTGCTCTCAAGTAGTTTGGCCGCGAGAGTCTCGAGTTTTTTCGCCGACGCGTCAAGCTCCTTTATAACTCTTAAATAGTATCTTTTCTCCCGCTTGACCTTACGTAGAAGATTTTCCTTAGAGTTCTTCTCAGCCAGTATTTCTTCATCCTTATTCTTAACTTTTTTTATGATTTCGTCAAGCTTTTCTTTTTCTTTTACTAAAGTTTTACTTTCGGTCTCGAGCGCCTTCGTAGTCGCTTCATAATCAGCGAGCATCAGCGAGTCCTGATTCAGTACCAGCCTTAAATATTTGAAGCGTTTAAGGGTGTCAACATACGAGCCGGTCGAAAAAAGAACCTTCAGGTACTGCATATCTGACAGCTTATAGAGGGCGACCGCGCGTTTTTCGAGCTGGTTCAGCTAAGCGGTCATTTTCCCCCGCAACGTTGAGATGCTCTCCTCTAGTTTCGCGACCTTTGAATCTATCTGTTCCTTCTTCTCCTTCAGGTTGAACGCTTCACCGTTCTTTATATCTATCACCTTCTGAATCAGCATCAGCCCATCGAATATCGATTTTTCCCTGTCGGTGATATCAACGACTACATACTCCTGCCGCTTTATCCGATCCCTTAACCCCTCGATCCGCTTTTCATCACGCTCGATAATGCTCTCTACCTGCTTCGAGTCTTGCGCGCGCGCCACCCCGGGGAAAAACAGCAGTAACATCAATATATAACCGGTCGCTAATCGCATCATGACCTCTTAAATATCTCACCGAGTGAGATGTAACTCCCCATCAGCCCGAGCAGTGTGCCGAAAGCTACGAGGAGTATCAGAAACTTCGGTGGTAAGAACGGCATACTAGTGGAGTTGACCCCCAAAAGGCTCAGCGTCTGCACCTTCGCCATAAAAACGAGGTAGAGAAAATAGAGCCCGATTATCGATATTACCGAACCGACAAACCCCTGTATCAGCCCCTCGATATAAAACGGCGCTTTGATAAAACTATTCGTAGCGCCGACAAGCCGAAGTATGTCGATCTCCTCACGCCGAACGAAAATCGTCAGTTTGATAGTGTTCGAGATGATGAACACCGCCGCGAAGAGGAAGCCGCCACCGACAGCGAGCCCTATAACCTTCAATATATTCATGAAGTTGTGAAAATGTTCAAGCCACTCCTGCCCGTAGGATACATCACTGAAAATCCCCATACTCCTGAGCGCGGCGGCGATCGCCTCTATATTCTTCCTGTCCTTGTACCCTTCTTTCAAACGGAGTTCAAACGACGCCGGCAGCGGATTCTTCTGGATATCTTTCAAGAAGAGATCGTTCTCCCCGAGGCTCTCCTTGAACACCTTGAGCGCGTTTTCTTTTGACTGGTACCAGACTTTCTCAATACCGTTGAGCTTCAGCAGATTCTTTTTGATGTTTTCGTTTCCACCGACAAACTCGTCATCGAGGTACGCGACGATATGCACATCGTCCTCAAATCTCGAAACGAGGTTCGTCAGATTGAATATTATCATGACGAAGGTGGAAAAAATCAGGATAGCGACGCTTATCGTGCTGATCGTAACAAGGTTGACAAGCATACTGTAGCGTATGTTCGATAGCGCTTTCCTGAAAAAATATGGCAGTTTTTTTAGTATCATGGTATACGCTAAATCGGTTCGGACACCTTTCCTTTATTGATTATTATTGTCCTTTTCATAAACTTCTGGAGTAGGAATTTATCATGCGTCGCGACGAGTACTGTCGTTCCCATCGCGTTGATATCAGTGAGGATATTCATAATATCGACCGACAGCTCAGGGTCGAGGTTTCCGGTCGGCTCATCAGCCAGCAGAATCGACGGACTGTTCACCACAGCGCGCGCTATCGCGACCCTCTGCTGCTCACCACCGGATAGTTCGAGCGGGTACTTCCCCTCCATAAAAGCTAAGCCGACACGTTTTAGCGCCTTTGTCACCTTGCGCCGGATATCGTTCCGGTTCATACCGAGTATCTCTAGTGTTATCGCTACGTTATCGAATATAGTTCTATTGTTTAGGAGTTTAAAATCCTGGAAGACGACGCCGATGCTACGGCGCAGATAAGGTATATCTTTCGGGTTGATCTTCGCGAGACTGTGATTGTTCACCATCGCCTGCCCAGAGGTGATCGGTTCGGCGCAAAAGAGGAGCTTTAATAGCGTGGTCTTCCCCGCACCCGACGCGCCGACCAGGAAGACAAACTCGCCCCGGTCGATATTGAGGCTGACGTCCTCTATGACGTTAGCCCCTTTTTGGTATGATTTATATACGTGATATAGCTGAATCATGTTAAGAGTTAAGAATTATGAGTGAAAACGTCATCCCCGAATGTCTCTATCGGGGATCCAGAATCCAAACATTCCGTTACCCCTTTGTTTTTTTTACTGTTTTTTCGCTATCACATCGAGCGTTGCCGCGACAATATCCTCTGGCATCAGACCGTACTGCTTGATGAGCTCCATCGCCGGCGCTGATTTTCCGAACTTGTCCCGCACCCCGACACGCTTGAGAAAACATGGGTGGTTCTCGCTGAGCACTTCTGCCACCGCTGAGCCGAGCCCACCGATTATTGAGTGTTCTTCGGCGGTTACTATAGCGTTCGTCGCTTTTGCCGCGTCGATTATCGCCTCTTTGTCTATCGGTTTTATGGTTGACATGTTTATCACGCCTACATCATGCCCTTTTTCTTTGAGCATATCAGCCGCGACAACCGCCTGTGACAACATAAAGCCGCACGCGATTATTGTCGCGTCCGCGCCGGTTTTGAGCGTTACCGCCTTCCCGATCTTGAACTCGTATTTGTCATCAAAAAGTATCGGGTATTTGTTCCTTGCGCCCCGTAGGTATACCGGACCTTTATAATCGACGATCGCTCGTATCATCTTGCGGATCTCAAAGCCGTCGCCCGGCACCAACACAGTCATATTTGGTAGCGTCCGCATCAGCGATATATCCTCTATCGCCTGGTGTGAGCCGCCATCCTCACCGACAGTAAGACCGGCGTGAGTGCTGACTATTCTTACGTTCAGGTTAGTGTACGCTATCGACTGTCGCACTTGTTCGAACGCCTTACCGGTGGCGAATATCGCGAAAGTGCTGGCAAACGGTATCTTACCGGCGGCGGCGAGTCCGGCCGCAGTGGTCATCATGTCCGCTTCCGCGATACCCATATTAAAAAATCTATCAGGGAATTTCTTCCCGAAAACCGCTGTTTTGGTAGAGCCTGACAGGTCGGCGTCAAGCACGACGATATCTTTGTTCTCCGCGCCAACTTCAGCGAGCGTCTCCCCGTAAGTTTCCCTTATTCCCATTAATTCTCGCACTTGATACTCCTTTATGATTTGTTGATTTCTTTCAGACCTTCTTCGATGTCCTGATCCGTCGGCGCTTTCCCGTGGTAGCCTACTTTCCCTGCGCAGAAGGTGAAGCCATGCCCCTTAACGGTCTTAGCTATTATGACGGTCGGTTTACCTTTTGTGTCGCGCGCCTCTTTGATCGCGCCTAATATCTGTTCGACATCGTGACCGTCGATCTCTATCGTATGCCAACCGAACGCTTTCCATTTGTCGGTCAGCGGCTCTATACCCATGATGCTTTCCACCTCGCCGTCGATCTGTAGTCCGTTATGATCGACAAAAGCGCAGATGTTGTCGAGCTTGTAGTGGTGCGCGGTCATGGCGGCCTCCCATATCTGCCCCTCTTGCTGCTCACCGTCACCCATCAAAACATAAGTGCGTGAATCACTGTCGTCAAGCTTCGCGGCCATAGCCATCCCGTTCGCGGCGGAAAGCCCCTGCCCGAGCGAGCCGGTAGACATCTCCACTCCCGGAGTCAGCAACATATCAGGGTGTCCCTGTAGTGTAGAGCCGAGCTTTCTTAATGTGCTGAGCTTCTCCTTTTCGAAGTACCCTGCTTCTGCCAGCGTCGCGTACAACACCGGACAGGCGTGCCCCTTCGACAGAACAAACTTGTCGCGCCCCTGCATCTTTGGGTTTTTCGGGTCTATATTCATCTCATTAAAGTATAGGCAAGACATAATATCAGCCGCCGAGAGTGATCCCCCGGTGTGACCTGACTGTGAGCAGTGCAACATCTTGATAATCTCTACTCTGATCTTTTTTGCAACCTCTCTTAACTCTACCGCATTTTTTTTTGTCAACTTGTGTGATTCTCCTTCCGCCTGGATTTCAGTTTACCAGATACATATTTTAGTAGCACATCATCTAATGAATGCTCAGAGATGTGCTCCTCTACCGCGTCTCTTCTGTCCGTCATTATCCTGATCTCTTTTTCAACAACCTTCGGTTCAACTATTACCGGCGCCGGCTCTGGTAATGGCTCTGGTTTCGGCTTTGGTACCGGCTTTAGTTTTACCAGCTGAACCGGTTTTGGCTCTGGCTCTGGCTCTGGCGTCGGAGTCGGTTCGTCCCTCAGAATACTCCCGAGCATATCGAGAGTCTCTTTACCGACAGGCGTAACAAATGTTTCTGTTTGCCGCGGCGCGGACGCTGTTTCTAAAACCGCCGATGACTTTGGCTTTGTTACCGGCGTTTTTTTCGGAATCGCGGTGGTCTGTTTTTTACCGGTCTCGATGATATCATTGAGCTTTTTAGGCTCTATCGATTCAATAGCGTCGAGAATCGTTTTTACAGAATCGTCCGCGACCGAAGTTTTTTCAACTATCTTCGCTTGTTGTTCATCATCAAAGGCGCCATTTTTTAAGTCGACAAGCATCGCTTTATGCTGCTGCTTCATCAACTCTCTTAAATCAAAACCATCTTCGCCCTTCAGCTCTTTGTAGCTCGTTTTTTTTGAGGCCAGTATTGTTCCACCAACATACAAAAGCGTAGAAATGGCCATTGTAATCTTGCCGGTATCTTCTGTTTGGATGTGGTAGGTCTTACCCTTATGCTGTATATTATGGTTGTACCCAAACTGCATATTACCCCCCCCCAAAAAAGGACGCTGGAAAATACCATAGAATCATAAAAAGCGCAAGTATTTTGTTAACGCTAGTACAGTGTAAAACTATAAGTCTCGTAAAATAGCGAGGGAGCATAGCCATAGCTGTGACTGCTAGAGCAACGCCGCATACAGACAAAAGAACAAGCAGTCCGCGCCAGTTGTTATCTGATGCGGCGCTAGCCAGTCTCCCACGAAACCGGGAACTCAATCGGCTCATCCAAACCATTTATGTGAATATATAGTATACCCCGCTTCAACGTACCCGGAGACTTGACATTCACTGTGATCTCGATCTCCCCGGGCTGATTGCCAGAAACGCTCAGCCTGTTTATCATCACCCCGATAAACTGTATGTACGTCTCGACCTTCTTTATGCTGGTCAACCTTTCTGAATTCTTACTACGGACTTTTATGAGCAGTTTGTAGTCACGGTTCATGGCGATCTTACCGAGGTGCATACTTTTTGGATATACTTCTACCTTGATCGGTGAGTCATCTTTTTGCATAGTAAGCTTGGTGGCGCCGGTCTCGCTACTGTTCCGCGCGTCAACGTATGCCTTCTCTTTCGACATCTTCATGTGAAGCTCGCGCTCTTTCTTCAGCTTTGCCTGATCGCCTTTGCTTGGATTCACATACGCTTTAAGGAAGAGCTTATGAACCCTTATCGGCTTGCCATCTTCACCGAGTATGTTATCACCGCTCACAGTCATCGCTTCGTTCGTCTCAACATAAATAGTCTTCCTGATATCTTTTTTGAAGTTTCCGGAGTGGAAGGTGACTTCTATTTCTCCGCTCTCGCCGGGCTCTAGTATCTTTTTTGATATCAGCGCCGCGGTGCAACCGCATGACGGCTTGACTTTTTTTATTTCAAGAGGCTCGTCACCAACGTTCTTGAACTTGAATGTGTAGGGGTTCTTCGTCTTCTGATCGACCTTACCGTAATCATGGACCATCGTCTCAAACTCTATTTTTGGGGCAGCCATAGCTTCCCGGCTCACTAGTGACAGTAATACTATCACCACCAGAAGCAAGAGTACTTTTCTTATACAGGTCATACTTTTGAGGTTTCCTTTCAATATAATTGTTTAAAAGTTAGTGGCATTCTACTTAGCCCCATGTTCCTTTTTCTCTTTGGATCTTCTCATCTCACGCTCTCTAAGCGCTTTGTTTATCGCGCTGTCTTTCTCTTCAGTGAACGTTACTTGAGCTGAAAAGTGCAGAGGTCGAGGCATAACCGGTGTGGAGATCGACTTGGACTTCATGTAGATAAGCACCTCATCACGCTTATTCTTTAAGATAGGCTCGTTCGTCTCAACGTATACAGTCTTGTTGATTTTCCCCCGGAAGCTCCCCGCGTTAAATGTCACTTTTATCTCACCACTCTCACCTGGTTTAATAACCTTTGCCGACAAGAGCGCCGCGGTACAGCCGCATGTTGGACGAACCTTGATTATCTCGAGGTCCTCGTCACCGATGTTTTTGAATTTGAAAACATGGTCGTTTTTCGTCGCCTGCTCGACCGTGCCGAAATCATGAGTAGTAGTATCAAACTGTATTTTTGGACCACCCTTATAGTCATCAGGAACAACAAGTTTATCAAGCGCCACAACAGCTTCCTTCGCTAAAAGCGCCCGCTTCGCGTTACGTGTTTTTTTCGCTTCGTTCCACTTTTCCTGAGCTATCTTCCGTGCCGCCGCCTTAGCCTTGGCCACTTCGGGATCCAGCTTTGGAACCTCTTTTTTCACAACAGCGGATGTTTTCGCTTTAGGCGCCGGAGTGTTCTTTACCTCTGCCTGTGGAGCCGGGCTCTTTTTCAGATCATTCTTAGTTTTTTCATCAGACTTGTTCCCGCAGGAAGTCGCCAAAAAAATAGATAAAATCAAAACAGCAAATAAATTTTTAATATTACACATACAACACTTCTCCTTTCAGTCAAACGATTGTTTTTATAGTATAAAATAAGCATTGAATACAACGAGTTTAATACCCAAACTCTTTCAATAGCTTCTCGTTTTTTGTCCAGTTCTTCGTCACTTTGACAAACAGCTTCAGGTACACCCTGACATGCAAGAGCCCTTCGATATCTTTCCGCGCGTCTACACCGATCTTCTTCAGTAAATGCCCCTGCTTGCCGATTATGATACCTTTTTGCGAGTCTTTTTCGACGACTACAGACGCCTCAATAACTATAAGATTTTTCTCGGGCTTTTCGGTGAAAGTCTCCACAACCACCGCCGTGGAGTATGGTACTTCCTGCTGGGTGAGGTTAAACACCTTCTCGCGGATTATCTCCGCCGCCAAAAAACGCTCAGGGCGGTCAGTGATATACTCCTCATCAAAATACCGGTTCCCCTCTGGTAGCGCCGCCTTGATCGCGCTGGTTAGCTCCGCGACACCGTCATTCTTGAGCGCGCTGATAAGAAATACCCCCTCGAAATCGCACTTATCGCGATACATCTCTACTACCGGTAGCAGTAAATCTTTATTAAGAGTATCAATTTTATTTACAACAAGCAACTTCTTTATTGTTGACCTATTCAGTTTTTCAAGGATATACGCGTCATCCTCATGGATCTTCTTCCGGGGTTCTGCCATAAACAGAATCATATCGACATGCTCAAACGCCTTGAGCGCCGCGTCAACAATCTTCTTGTTGAATATCGATTTCGCCTCATGCACCCCAGGAGTGTCCAAAAATATCATCTGGCAATCCGGTTCTGTGATGATACCTGTAATCTGGTTGCGAGTAGTCTGCGGCTTGTCCGAGATTATCGACAACCTCTCACCGATTATAGAGTTCATCAGCGTAGACTTACCGACGTTCGGGCGTCCGATTATGCTGATAAAACCCGATGAAAACTTTCCTGCTTTTACATTATCTTTTTCTTGATTCATTAGCGAGTATCCTTTACTATCATGCCTTTTGAGCCTGCTATTTTGTTGACTTCCGCGAGCGATTTCTTCGCGCCCGCCTTGTTGCTGAAATTACCTACCCTTACCCTGTAAAACCTACCCTTATTCCTGACATCGGCGATTGTGAAATAAGCGTCGAAGCCCTTCCGCTCAAGTTTACTCACCAGTTTCATCGCGGCGTTATCATTCTTCAACGACACCACCTGTATAGTGTAGCCACCTTTCGTCCTCTTTGTAGAAGCGGGCTTGCTTGCCGCCGCGCTCTTTTTGCTTTTCGCCTTCGCCTTCGCTCTTGCCTTCCTCTCCTTCTCTTTCTTCGCCGCAGCTCTCTTTGCCGATTTCTTTCTCTCTATCTCTTTTCTGGTCGGCTTTTTCGTGGATTTTTCAGGCTTGCCCGCGCTCATCGGGATTATCTTATCACCCGCCAGCGCTCCGGGAAATGAAAGATTATCATCTCCACTCTTATTTTCAACACCCTCTTTTTTCGCGTCGTCGTTCTTATCATCTTCAGACATGACATTTATGACAGACTCCTCCTCAAGATCATCCTCCCCGACCTGTAAACCCGTGTCATATAAGTGCTCACCATTTTTTATTGTGTCTGACGGCACACTGTTAAGCATCTTCGCTGTCCAGATACCGATCACAAAAGCGATTGTTATCGCGCAGACAAAGCCGATGACAAAGAACACAAGCTCCTTGAAATTCAACTTGAATTCATATTTTGAGTTAGACTTTTTTTCTTTCATTTTTCTCTCTCCCCGACTAAAAAGCCCCGGCATCTGATTAATTTATATTTGATCTGTGTGATCCCCGCATAGAAACGTGACGACCGCTACATCTCGGTCGGCGCGGTTATCCCTAATATATTCAGGCAGTTCTTCACCGCCTGTCTCACAGCGCGCACCAAAAACAGCCGCGAACGGGCGACGTTCTCATCCTCGACAAGAACGCGGTGCTTATTATAAAACGTATGGAACAAAGATGCAAGCTCATAAACATAAAACGCGACACGATGTGGCTCTTTCGCGTTCGCGGCGCTCTCCACCATCTCTGGCATAATCCATAACTGTTTGATTATCTTGATCTCTTCTGGTGAGTCGAGGCACCACGCGCCATCATCTATTTTTTCCGGTATCTCATAACCCTGCTCGGTCGCGTTCTTAAATATACTGCACACCCGCGCGTGGCAATACTGCACATAATATACAGGGTTCTCGCTCGATTGCGACTTCGCCAGCTCAAGGTCAAAATTCAGATGGCTGTCTGACTTGCGCATCATAAAGAAATACCGCGCCGCGTCACGACCAACCTCATCGACAACATCCTTGAGCGTCTCGAACTTACCCGCGCGCGTGCTCATAGAGACCTTCTCGCCACCACGCAAAAGATGCACAAGCTGTATCAAGAGCGCGGTGAACGACTCTTTTTTATGCCCTAACGCCTGCACCACCGCGCTTATCCGCGCTACGTAGCCATGATGGTCGGCGCCCCAAATATCGATGATCTCATCAAAACCGCGCTCGTACTTCTCCTTGTGGTAGGCTATGTCCGACGCGAAGTACGTCATAGCGCCATCCGCCTTTATCACCACCCGATCCTTCTCATCACCAAACTCGGTCGTCTTGAACCAGAGCGCGCCTTCGCTCTCATACATCAGCCCGAGCGACTTCATCTCCTCTATACCCGCGTCACGCTTGCCCGACTCCACCAGCGTTCCTTCGCTGTACCAGTTGTCGAACTCGACACCGAACTCTATCAAGTCCTGCTTTATCCCCTCTAATATCTCATCGCCCGCCTGCCTGCCAAGCTTGAGGATATCATCATCGTTCTGGTTTAAATACTTATCGCCATCATTTTCTTTTATTTTTGCCGCTATATCTTTTATGTACTCACCCTGGTAGTAGTTCTCCTTGAACTCCACTTCCTCGCCGAGCAGTTCCTTATAGCGTGCGTAGACAGAATTCCCGAGCGTGCGTATCTGGTTGCCGACGTCGTTTACGTAATACTCCCTCGTCACGTCGTACCCGGCAAAATCCATCAACCGCGCCAGCACATCACCGACCGCCGCGCCGCGACCATGCCCTATGTGAAGAGGCCCGGTCGGGTTCGCGCTAACGAACTCCACGAGCACCTTTTTGTTTTTTGTCGCGCCCGCGCCAAAGCTGTCCCCCTCGGAGTTTACAGCTCTCACAACGTCGAGCCAGTACTTCTCGTTGAGGAAAAAGTTAATGAACCCCGGCCCCGCGATCCGCACATCAGAGAAGATGCTATCCCCCTTCAGCGTTTCTACTATCTCCGCCGCGAAGTCGCGCGGCTTCTTCCGCGCCTGTTTCGAGAATACCATAGCTACATTGGTAGAGAGGTCTCCGAATTTATCGTTTTTTGGGTGGTCTAATGTTATTTTATCGATTCCGCATTCAACGCCTAGTTTGGCGAGCGCGTTTTGGATCGATTTTCTGACTAAATCCTTCATATATTTATATTATTCTCCCTTGTCGCTTTCTTTTTGTTCTTTTTGTTCATCTTTCTTTTTCATCCCTATCGTGATATCACGCGTAAAATCCTGACAATGTATAGTCACCTGCCCGGACTTTGAGAATTTCTTCGCGCAGGTTCCGCGCCAGGCGCATAAACCACACGCTATTCTGTCATCTTTCATATTTATGATTCCTCCGTCTTATTAATCTGCTGTAGGGGCTAACCTTCTGTTCGCCCGAGACTATTGGGGGACGCCCGTCACCCCCGAAGTGCAAAAACAACGTCATCCCCGAGTGTCTCTATCGGGGATCCATGCTTCAAAACATCACATTAAACTAAAGCAAAGTTTATTCGCTCCGCTCAGAGTTTTAGTCCTGGGTTCCCGATTACTACCTCGGGAATGACGGGACGCTGCCTCGGGAATGACGTGTTGTCAATATTCACCCGCCTACTCCATGCTACTAACATCGAGTATCTCAGAATATAGCGACCTCTTCCGCTCCTTAAAAAACGACCATGTCTTACGCGACTGCGTGATCGAGTTGACATCCACGTCGCTCAGAAAAACGCCTTCATGCGAGCCGGCCGGATCACCGACGAGTTTTCCGTCAGGACCGGCGCAAAAACTCTTACCGTAAAAATTAAGTATATCGTTCTCCTTACCCGCCCGGTTCACCCGAAGCGAATAAATACCGTTCACCATGGAGTTCGCTCTGATAGCTATCTCCCACTTGCTCTGCGTCGCGAACGCCGCGGCGGTCGGGCAAAATAGCACCCGCGCCCCTTTCAGCGCGAGTATCCGCGCCGCCTCGGGGAAGAAGTTGTCCCAGCATGTGAGGATACCGATTTTTACGCCCTTCACTTTGAAGACCGGAAAGCCGCAAGTACCGGTGGAGAAGTAGTATTTCTCCTCCCAGTATGGTATCTGCGGTATGTGTATTTTTTGGTACTTACCGAGTATTCCCCCGCCCGGTCCGATGATGAACGTGGTGTTGTAATACTTCAGGTCGGCGGTCACTTCGAAGATCGGAAGTATCAGCGCGACTTTATATTTTTTTGCCGCCTCGCGCATAATGGAAATCGTCTCCCCATCCGCGGTCTCAGCGAGACGGAAGTTGTCTTTGTTTACATCAAACGGGAACCATGGCAGATTGAACATCTCAGGAAAGCAGACGATCTTCGCGCCCCGCTCTGCCGCCACCTCTAACAGCCCCTTCGCCTTCTCTATATTCTTCAGCTTGTTCTTCACACAGTGCATCTGTATTCCAGCTATTCTCAATAGTTGTTCTCCTTTTTAAATGAAATAAGTCAAGCAATAACTCACAATATTCCTTCAAATCGCGCGAAACTTTGTCCATTGCTAACTTATTGATTGCGGCATCATGCTGCCTCCTTGTATAAAATCTTTTTCCGCTTGGGCGACCAGCCGGTCGCCTCCCGAGTGTCGTACAAACATCACCCCAAGCGTCAAACAACGTCATCCCCGAATGTTTCTATCGGGGACCCATGATCAAAATATCCCATTACTTAATTCTTTTAACTACAATTTATTCGCTCCGCTCAATGTTTTAGTCCTGGGTTCCCGATTACTACCTCGGGAATGACAGGGCATAACTTAGCCCCCTAGTCTCTATGGTACTCCTGCAACGGCTTCACAGTCATCTCCTCGCGCTTCATCCTAGCTATAGCCCGCACGGTAGAGTTCGCCCCCTCGACGGTCGTGCAGTACGGTATTTTTTTGGTGAGGGTCGTGCGGCGAATCGAGTATGAGTCCACGATGGACTGCTCCCCGATCGTCGTGTTTATCACGAGGTCTATCTCATCATTTTTGAGGTGGTCAACAATATTCGGTCGCGGCCCCTCCATCACTTTGCACACCTCTTTTGAAGCGACACCGTTATCACTCAAAAACTTCGCCGTGCCGCGTGTTGATACTATCTTAAACCCGATCTCAACGAGCGTCTTAGCCGTAGCGAGTATCTTTGGTTTATCTTTGTCTTTTACGCTGATGAACGCGGCGCCTTTGGGCGGTAGCGCGAAACCAGCGGCTATCTGCGCTTTCGCGAATGCCAGCTCAAAGTCGGTGTCGATCCCCATAACCTCGCCTGTTGAGCGCATCTCTGGTCCGAGTAGCGTATCTACCCCGGGGAATTTCTCAAACGGGAATACCGCCTCCTTCACCGAGATGTGCTTAGGTACGATTTTTTTTGTGAAGCCGAGTTCATCGAGCGTTTTGCCCGCCATGACTGACGCGGCTATCTTCGCGAGCGGCTTCCCTATCGCTTTGCTGACGAACGGTATCGTCCGCGACGCGCGCGGATTCACCTCTAATATATATATATCCTTCTCCTTGACGGCGAACTGGATGTTCATCAACCCGCACACTTTCAGCTCACGGGCGAGCGCGACAGTCTGACGTTCTATCTCATCGATCACGTCATCACCGAGAGAATATGGCGGCAGGGAACACGCGCTGTCACCGGAGTGGATGCCCGCCTCCTCGATATGTTCCATGATACCGCCGATCACTACGCGGTTGCCGTCTGACACCGCGTCTACATCCACCTCGATCGCGTCATTCAAAAAACGGTCGATCAGTATCGGTTGTTCTGGCGACGCCTTCACCGCGTTCGTGAGGTAGTTCTGTAACATCCGCTCATTGTATACGATCTCCATCGCGCGCCCTCCCAGGACATACGATGGTCGCACCATCACCGGATAACCGATCTTCGCGGTTATAGAGAGCGCGTCCTCAAAGGAGTACGCGATACCGGAGTCCGGCTGCCTTAAGCCCAGCTTCTCCACGAGCTTATTGAAGCGGTCACGGTCTTCGGCAAGGTCGATAGAATCCGGTGAAGTACCGATTATTCTCACGCCCGCCTTCTCGAGAGAGAGAGCGAGCTTGAGCGGAGTCTGCCCACCGAACTGGACGATAACCCCGTACGGCTTCTCTTTTTCGACTATGTTCAGCACGTCTTCCCTCGTAAGCGGCTCAAAATAAAGCCGATCAGAAGTGTCGTAGTCCGTACTGACCGTCTCAGGGTTGCAGTTGACCATTATTGTCTCAAAGCCGTCCTCTTTCAGCGCGAACGCACCGTGAACACAGCAGTAATCAAATTCTATCCCCTGCCCGATCCTGTTGGGACCGCCACCGAGTATCATTATCTTCTTTCGGTCAGTCGGGTTCGTCTCATCCTCGCTCTCATAAGTAGAATATAGGTACGGGGTGTGCGCCTCAAACTCCGCGGCGCATGTGTCAACCCGCTTGAATGTCACCTCGACCCCGAGCTTGATGCGTGACCTCCGCACCTCCTCCTCATCATGACCGACAAAATGAGCGATCCGCTTGTCGGCGAATCCGTAGCGTTTAGCTTTGCGCATCAGCTCAGCGTCGCTCAGAATATCCTTGCCCGCTTTTTTTATCACGCCCTCAAGCTCGACTATCTGCCTGATCTCATTGATAAACCACGGATCTATCTTAGAAAACGAGTGTATTTCATCAACACTCATACCGGCACG
>JAJRXV010000058.1 GCA_024276115.1 Deltaproteobacteria bacterium | reverse complement strand
TCTCAAAATTCAGGATGTTCTGTATGTTCGCGCCCCGGAAGCGGTATATCGACTGATCATCATCCCCGACAACGCAGATGTTCTTGTGAGTTTCGGCGAGCATCTTCAAAAACGTATACTGCACCATGTTCGTATCCTGGTACTCATCAACTAGAATGTACTTGAACTTATCCTGGTACTCCTTTAATATTTCAGGGAATTTCTGAAATAGTATTACCACGTTGAAGATAATATCTCCGAAGTCCATCGCGTCATTTTTCTGAATAGCCTCCTGATAACGAGCGTATACTTCGGCGAATTTCCTGTCGAACACAGAGAATGACTGCCGGTCAATATCAGCAGGGCCGGCGAGGTTGTTTTTCGCACGGTTAATCGCCTGCTGGAGGCTTTTCGGCTTGAACACCTCAGTGTCTATCTCAAGCTCAATCATACACTGCTTGACGAGCGATTTTTGCTCGGAGTCGTCGTATATCACGAAGTTTTTACTATAATCAAGTTTATCGGCGTGCGCACGCATAATCCGCATACACGCGGAGTGGAACGTGCTTATCCAAAGCGTTCTGGTGGAGATCCCCATCAGCTGGTGGAGTCTCTCCTTCATCTCCTTCGCCGCTTTGTTGGTAAAAGTCACGGCAAGTATTTCATTCGGTTTGATACCGCGCTTGTTTATTAGGTACATCGCCTTATGTGTCAGTACGCGGGTCTTGCCGCTACCAGCGCCGGCGAGGATGAGCAGAGGGCCGTCGCAGGTTACTACCGCCTCTCTCTGCGCGTCATTAAGTGTTTTTAATAGTTCTTCCAATTTCTATGATACCTTACCTATCATCTCTTTAATAACTGTCGCGGTGTTATGTAGCTCTTCTCTTTCGCTATCTTCTAGCTCAACCTCTATGATCTTCTCAACGCCATTTTTACCGAGTATAACAGGTACACCGATATAAACATCTTCAAGCCCATACTCACCGTTCAGGTACGCCGCGCATGTAATCACCTTACGCTTGTCAAAGAGTATCGCCTTGACCATAGAGACTACCGCCGTGGCAGGTGAATAGTAAGCGCTGGTTTTAAGCATACTCACGATCTCGCCCCCGGCAAAGCGTGTCCTCTTGACTATCTCATCAAGCACATTCTCGCTCAGGAAGTTCGTCACCGGTACCCCCCCGACCGTGCAATATCTGATGAGCGGTATCATAGAATCGCCGTGACCACCGAGTACAAGAGCGTTTACGTCGCTGACAGAAACATTTATTTCATTCGCTACAAACGACGAGAATCGGGCTGAGTCGAGTACTCCGGCCATCCCCATTACTGATGACCTCGGGTAGCCGCTGACACTGCTCGCGACATAAGTCATAACATCAAGCGGATTTGAGACAACGATTACCTTCGCGTTTGGTGAGTGAGTCGCGCAGTTCTTCGCCACATCCTTCATTATCTTCGCGTTTGTCGCGAGCAGGTCATCGCGGGACATCCCTGGTTTTCGAGTAATACCGGCAGTGATGACGATCACATCAGAACCTTGAGTATCCTCATACGAATTGGTACCGATGATTTTTACGTCATAACCATCCACCGGGGCCGCCTCAAAAAGATCAAGCGCCTTTCCCTGCGGCATCCCCTCTACAACATCTAGCATAACAAGATCGGCAATTTCATTTTGCGCGATAATATGAGCAATCGTTGAGCCTATGTTACCTGCTCCAACTAAACTAACTTTTGGTCTGGACTTCATTTTTTCTCCTGTTTCAATTCGATTAATTTTAAAAATCAAGGATGAACAAGATAACAAAAGATTGCGGATTCTGCAAGCGGTTTACCTAAAATATTTTCAGGAGATTAAACCCGCTTTGCTCGTCGAATACTCTTTTCGCTTTTATTCCGGTAAGTTCTAGCATAACAACCTCAGAGACCAAAAATGTCTTCGCCTCACCTCTAACGCAACCGACTTTTATATCATCACCTTTTGCCACAGTCGCGTGCAGGTGGATAGTAGGCTGATCGTCAGTGGGAAAAACAGTACCGGTACCGAGTATCTCACTTTTTTTGCTTATCTTGCTGAAGATCGGTATTGGCGGCAGCTCTTCATTCGCCGGTCCTGATACCATGTCAGCATTGTTAATACCACCGATGATGAAAAATACGGCGCTCGCGACTCCCTCTTTG
>JAJRXV010000057.1 GCA_024276115.1 Deltaproteobacteria bacterium | reverse complement strand
GGAAGTTGACGGCATCACGCTCAGCCGGATAATCGCGCCGTCCGTCGTGCAGGCGGAGTACCTATCCGCCTTTGGGGTCACACTACCGAAAAAGTTTGTGCGGGACAATCTCCCGCGCATGTAAATCTTATGTACACATACTCACAATCCACAATACTATCATATAGTTAAATGTATTTTTGTACCTTGCGAAAGATGGAAGATGAGTTAAAAAAAGCAATGGCCATCTCTTTGAGAGAAAAGTAAGGTATGAGACCATGACTGCACTTAAGGTGAAATATCATATTAAGGAGATGGCCGAATATTTGAAGGTGAGCCGGTCGGCGTATTACCGGTGGGTGAAGTATGGCGAGAGTGCGAAAGCGCGTCAGGACACGGTTTTGAAGGTGCGTATCAGGGTTCTGTTTGATGAATCTGGTAAGACGTACGGCGCGAAAAGAATCGCGCTCGATCTGCAAGCCGAGGGTTTCAAATGCGGTAAGTTCCGGACGCTTCGGCTGATGAAGGAGCTGGGGCTGACCCCGAAGGCGAAGAGGAAATTCAAGGCGACTACCGACTCGAATCATAAGAAGGGTTTCGCTCCAAATCTGCTCAGGCAGAACTTCTTTGAGCCCGCTCCTGATCGGGCTTGGGTGGGCGATATCACGTACGTCTGGACGCACGAGGGGGTGGCTCTATCTGGCGGTTGTGATCGACCTCTTCTCGCGCAAAGTCGTTGGCTGGGCGATGAGCGACCGTATGAAAGAGGACTTGGTTATCAGCGCGTTTCAGATGGCGGTGAGGATCAGGAAGCCGTCACCATGGCTGATCTTCCACTCGGATCGCGGCAAGCAGTATTGTAGCAAGAAGTTCAGGGAGGCGCTTAAAAACGTCAAGGCGCTCCAGAGCATGAGCGGGACTGGCAACTGCTATGACAACGCTGTTGCAGAATCTTTCTTCCACACGTTGAAGGTGGATAAGCTGCACAGCCTGATCTTTTTGACGAGAAATTCAGCGCGGCGTTGCATTTTTGAGTACATTGAGGTATTCTATAATAAAAGAAGACGGCACTCGTACATAAATTATCTCTCACCAGAGAGATTCGAGAACCGTTACCGTATCAACAACTTGAAGGATGTGGCTTAACTAAGTGTCCATGAAAAGTGGGAGAGATCACTGTTTTCTACTTTTAAAAGAGGCATTTGATACAAAGGATCAATTTTGTATAAGTCATTATCAGGTTCAATAATTTTCCATTTTTCTTTTCCTCGTACCATTTCCTTGTAACGTTTAGGCATTCCAGATGATTCCTTTATAAAGTTTAGAATATTTTTTTTTGTTACTACATTTTTCAAACCTTCTGGTACTGAGTTGAATTTATAAGATAAAATGCCATTACTCATAATACCTAGAATATACCCAGTAGCCATAAAGTCAAATACTGTCATTTGGCAAGCTTTTATCATAGCACTGCTTAAATCATATGTTAAACAAGGAATGTCGTTAGGGATTACTGTAAATAAAAGGTGCGCTCTCGCGAAAAGTGTATTAATATTATCAAAAAAAGGAAACTGAATTTGTGTAACTACTTGATAAGCTCTAAGGGCATCTTTACTTTCAACTGCAAATAGATCAAACACAAAATCTGCGGCACTTCTAAATTCCTTCGATTCAGTTTGTAGTATGATACTTTTATAGTCGTTTGATTTTGATAAAAGTAAATGCCTTGCTAACTTATTCATTTTATTCATAAGTGCGATTCTAGCATCTTTGGAAGGAAAGTTATTAGAAATATAATCCAATATTTCTAATGGTATGCCAGATCGATGTGTTTTACCAAAACCATATTTCATTGTAGCTGCATTTAAAGAGCCTATTAGATACAGGCTGTCTGACAAATGAAAGCGTTTAAGGTACGCATACACTTTTTCAATTTTTTCTTTAG
>JAJRXV010000056.1 GCA_024276115.1 Deltaproteobacteria bacterium | reverse complement strand
TGATTCACAGTCAGCTACAACTACCTTATAACATGGGTTTTTCTTAGCGCCACCTCTGGCTAGTCTGATTTTAACTGGCATTGATTCTTTTTTACTCCTCCTTCAATAAAATTATTGTATCTTATAAAAAACATTTTAAACTACAATGAACGTTTTAACCTTGATAGTCCTTTTATCCCGAGCTTGCTGAACTTCTGCATGACCTTTCGGGTCTCTAAGTACTGCTTTATTACCTTATTTACATCTGTCACTGTGGTGCCGCTACCCTTCGCGATACGCTTACGACGGCTACCATTCAGGATCTCGCACCTGTTCCGTTCTTCTGTGGTCATAGAACATATTATCGCTATTGTCTTCTTTATATCTTTTTCGCCATCTTTAAAATCCTGCGCGTTGTTCTTCATCTTTTTAGAAACACCTGGCATCATCTTGACTATTGATTCGAGCGAGCCGAGTTTCATCATCTGCTGGAGCTGATCCTTAAAATCGCCGATAGTAAACTGGTTCTTTCGGATCTTCTTCTCGAGCGCCATCGCGCGCTTCTCATCAAAAACATTCTGAGCCTTCTCGATCAGAGAAAGCATGTCTCCCATACCGAGTATCTGCGATGCCATCCGGTCCGGGTGGAACTTTTCGAGCTGGTTCAGCTTTTCTCCGACACCGATAAACTTGATCGGCTTTCCGGTTATGTGCTTGATCGAAAGCGCCGCGCCACCACGAGCGTCACCATCCATTTTGGTGAGGATAACACCGGTGATGTCGAGAATATCATCAAAAGTCTTAGCGATGTTGACCGCTTCCTGACCGGTCATAGCGTCCGCGACAAAAAGCACCTCGGTCGGTCCGACCTTCTTCTTTATGCTCTTTAGCTCAGCCATCAGCTTTTCGTCTATGTGCAATCGCCCTGCTGTATCTATTATGCAAACATCATAGGCGTTTTTGAGTGCGAAATCCTTAGCCGCCTTACATATCTTCACCGGATTTTGTTTGATGTTCGAGTCAAACACCGGTATGTCGAGTTGCTTACCTAAAGTCTTTAGTTGCTCGATAGCGGCTGGACGATAAACGTCAGCCGGTACCAATAGCGGACTCTTGCCATGTTTCCGCAGGTAGTTCGCGAGTTTACCGCATGTGGTCGTCTTACCAGAGCCCTGAAGACCGACAAGCATGATCCCCACCGGCGGAACAGCTTTAAGATTCAGATCGCTGTCCTCATCCCCCATAATGTGGATGAGCTCTTCGTTGATTATCTTTATGATCTGTTGCGCTGGTGTCAGGCTGAGGATTACTTCCTCACCCAAAGCTTTTTGGCTTATCTCATCAATAAAAGACTTGACTACTTTGAAGTTTACGTCCGCCTCTAAGAGGGCGAGCTTCACTTCACGCAGAGTCGCTTTTATGTTGCTTTCAGTGAGTTTACCGTGCCCTTTGAGCTTCTTAAATACACCATGCAGTTTATCGCTTAAATTATCAAACATTACCTGTTTCCATTACTATTGGATGTACCTCAGACAGAAAGCTACCACAGAGCCATAAGCCCATACATAGATACCAGTCTGTTGAAGAATGCGTAAGTTTATTTGATTCGTCGCGATTTGTCAAGTAAAATATTGATTTAAGCCGCACATATTGAGAGGAGAAAGAGTATTATCAGTGATTGTGTCCGTCACCTGCCGACCTTGCGGCGGAAGGGTTGTCTATCATCATCTGAAGTTTTGATATCGTCTGCTTCGCGGCGGCAACGATGTCAGGGTCATTGGGTGGATTTATCTTAACGACCATCTTAAACGCTTCGATCGCTTTTGGCAGATCGTTCATATCATTACTGTAGACAACTCCGAGGTTAGAGTATGCGTAAAGATGATTCGGGTTTATCGCCGCGGCTTTTTTGAAGCTCTTGACCGCCTCCTCAGGCTGTGCTGTACGGCGATACATTATCCCGATATCCACAAGCACATTAGGCTGATCCGGGTTTATCACAAGAGCTTTTTTATAATAATCAATAGCCTCATGATGTTGCCCAGTGTCAAAATGTATATTACCAAGATCCACTAAGGCAGCCATGTTTCCAGGGTTTTCTTTGACTGCCTGCTTAAGCTCATTGATTTTTTCCGCGAGACGCGCTTTTTGGGCGGCGATTTGAGCGGAGTTATTGTTTGACTGCGGAGCCATAGTCGGCATAATCGGGGGCGCGACCTGCTGTTGAAACATTCGCGGCTGGCTCGATGACTTCGCTATAAGCATTCCGGTAGCAAAACCAATAATCAGTCCTACAACAAGAAACAGTACACTTTTATCGTTCATAAATAATACCTATACTCATGCTCATTTTTATGACGAACCGTAAGCATGTAATCCAGAGAGTAAGAAGTTAACACCCCAGTATGTGAAAATAACAAAAACAAAACCGATGATAGAGAGTACTGCCATTCTTCTACCACGCCACCCTTTTGTGTAC
Source organism: Deltaproteobacteria bacterium (assembly GCA_024276115.1). GTDB lineage: Bacteria > Desulfobacterota > JAJRXV01 > JAJRXV01 > JAJRXV01 > JAJRXV01. The sequence continues at coordinate 11,856 of JAJRXV010000056.1, read as the reverse complement.
CTTGCGTGTAAAAACGCCGCGTACATAAACCATGTTATCAGTGACCAGGTCTCTTTCGGGTCCCAACTCCAATATGTACCCCATGCTTCGTTCGCCCATATAGCGCCGGTGATGATACCAGCTGTCAGGAACGGGAAGCCAATACCGGTAGATTTGTAGCTTATCTCCTCCATCAACCTAGAAGGGATATCCTTGATGCCCTTGCTAGAGTAGAACGCCGCGAGGAGTATACACGCCGCGCCAACCACACTGTAAAGTGTAATATCCTGAGCCGCCTGGTTGATTCCTGACGCGCCAATCACTTTCGCAATGTCAGTACTCATCTCACCAATCGCCGAGATACTTCCTCTTAATAATATCCATGAATCTCCACTGACATTATGCAACATGTACTTAAACGCGAAGAATGACGCCACAAAAAGCGCGGTACCTCTCAAGAGAACGGTTACAGCCTTTGCTGAACTACCCACAGACTTGAGAACAATATCGAACAGATATCCAACAACCGCGCCAACAGCCGCGCCGATAGCAGTAGCGCCAATCATGTTGTAGAATGTAAGTGTCGGGAACATATTCGCCATGTATAGCGCAAACTCGGTCAGTTCCGTTACGTCTACCATATCAGGGGATTTACCCGGGAGGAACATCATGTTTGGATAGTTATTGTTCAAGTATACGAGGTATTCCCTGCCGACAGAAAGTGATGGAACAAAGTAATCGGCGACAACATATAAAAGTCCGATAGCAGCGCCCCAGCCAAGCCACTCGTAAATTCTTTTCGCGGTGCTCGGCTCAAGATCTTCCTCTTGCCCCTTCCGAATCAGGTATATGATACTCGCGCCAAACGCTATGCAAAAAGCTCCGTAACCAATGAAGCATGTCATCACGTGTATTTCGAGCCAGATGCTTTTGAGCGCCGGTACCAGTGGTTTGATAGAAGGGTCTGCGTTTCCGAATAGAGAAACGACAGCTATCCCTAAAAAGCCGAGAGGCGCAACGATCACACCAAGTACTTTAAGTTTGTATTTTCTTTCAAAAACGATGTAAACAAGCATCGCGCACCATGAGAAGAAGACCATCGATTCATACATGTTCGATAAAGGAGCGTGTCCGTATTCATCACCAAATTTGTACGACTCAACCCACCTGAGCGCGAGCGCGGCGGACTGATACATAACACCGATGACCACGGCTGATGACGCTACCTTACCGATTAATTCACCAAAAGCTGAGTCTTTAAGCGCAGAATAGAATACATATACCAGTGAAGCACCGAGGTATATGAACATAGAGAGAGTAAATAGTTGAGGATTTATCATCTCCATAGCTGGATCCGGACCAGCTACAGCAATCGCTATAGTCTGCGACAAAGCCCCTGCTAGAATAGCGTAAAACCCTATTTTCTTTAGTAGTTGAGCTTCTTTTTTTTCACCCATCAAAGCATTCATCAGGTATAAAACAGAAGCGGGCAAATAAGCCCACAGCAAAACAAGTTCTGCCGCGCCTTTAATCCCAGTCAATGATTCCCCCATATCCTACTCCTTCATAATTCATTAATACCTATATAATATATCTTGGTATCATCTGTTAAATTTTAATAAGCTATTATGACACATTATCAAACGAACATTAAAAGTAGATTAAATCAAAATTAATAATCTTTAATAATCTTCTGAAAACGAGCCACAATAATACTATAAATATTTTTCACTGTAAACCTATTCTTTGTTTCTACTTTCTACTTCGCTTTTGCCGCGACTATGTCCTCCCATAATACAACCGCCGGGCTAGCGACAAAGATAGAAGAATACGTACCGATCGCGACACCCGCGATCATAGCAAACGCGAAGTTGAGAATAGCGCCGCCACCAAAGACAAAGATACATATCAGCACAAAAAGTGTCGTCATAGATGTAAGTACCGTTCTGCTCAAGGTCTCGTTAATACTTCTGTTTACTATCTCGCTGAAATCCTTCTTCCTGGATCGTCGCAGATTTTCCCGCAGTCTGTCATATACAACCACGGTATCGTTGATAGAGTAACCGACGACCGTCAGTAGCGCCGCGATAATAGTCAGGTTAAACTCCCTGTTCGCGATACTTAGCGCGCCGACTGTGATGATGATATCATGCAGAAGCGCGACAATAGCTCCAAGCGCGAACTTCATGTCGAACCTGAGTGTGATATACACAAAAATGCAGACGATCGCCGCGATAATCGCGTTTCGTCCCTGTCTGCTCAACTCACTACCAACGAGCGGTCCTACCATATCGCTACTGTCAATTTGAATTGTACCCGGTCCATAAGCTTTTTCAAGAGCAGTCCTCATAGCTTCAGCTAAGTGGCTCGCCTCTTCTGTCGTCCTGTTGACACGAATCAGGAAAGAGTTTTTTCTGCTACCGAGTTCTTCGATCTTTTGGACAGTAATACTCTTAAAATTCATCGGCTTTAAGGCCTTCTTGATACTCTTGATATTTGTTGTCTCACCAGAGCACGTTATCTGCACAACTGATCCACCGACAAAATCAACACCGAGGTTAAGACCACCGTGCATAACAACAGAAGCTATACTAACGATAATAAGTATTGCCGATATAACAAAGCCGACCTTCCTATTACCTATAAAATTATAATTAATATCAGGTTTAATAAATTCCATTAATCTCCTCCAAGATCTATATACTCTATATGCTATATACTGATTTCTTTTATTAGTTTCTTCTCAAGAATGAAATCAAAAATCACCCTTGAAACAAATACTGATGTGAACAAACTCGCCAGGATACCGAGGCAGAGCGTTACGGCGAACCCTTTCACCGGACCGGTACCGAACTGAAAAAGTATCAGCCCTGTAATCAGTGTAGTGATGTTCGCGTCGATGATACTCGACCATGCTTTTCCGAAACCAGCGTTTATTGACGCGCCGATCTTCTTACCGAGCCGTTTCTCCTCGCGTACACGCTCAAAGATAAGAACATTCGCGTCGACCGCCATACCTATCGTCAGGATAATACCCGCAAGTCCAGGTAGTGTCAGTGTCGCGCCAAAAGCCGCGAGTCCGGCGAATAAAAGGAAAATGTTAAGTACGAGCGCCAAGTTAGCGATCAGTCCGGCAAACTTATAGTATACCAGCATAAACGCGATAACAACAAAGCCACCAATCAGTAGAGATCTTTTTCCCTTATCGATCAGATCCGCGCCAAGCGTCGCGCTGACAGTACGTTGCTCTAAGAAAGTGATAGATGCCGGCAGAGCGCCTGATTTAAGTACGATCGCCAGCTTGTCTGCCTCAGGGATAGAAAAATTACCCGTGATACGAGCGCTACCACCACCGATACGTTCATTGATCCTTGGAGCGGAATAAACAACACCATCAAGCACAATAGCCAACTGGCGGTTGACGTTCGCACCGGTTATCTCAGCGAATTTATCTGAACCACGTGAATCGAATTCAAGTATGACAGTCACTTCACCATTTTGAGAATCAAGCCTTGTGTTAGCGTCCTTAACAGACTCACCTGTCAAAAGCACCTTTTTCTTGACTAATATATCCTCAGTCCTGTAACCATCTTCTGTGCTCGGGTCATCAACTCTCTGCTTAAGAAGCTCAACATCCCTCGGAGCGCCTTTTGCCTTCACGTCAGCGATAGTATTTTCGTAATCAAGCATCTGGAACGACAGCTGCGCGGTCATACCAATGAGTTCTTTTGCTTTTTCTATATCATCAAAACCCGGGAGCTGTACTAAAATAGCGTTATCTCCGTGAAGCTGCACGATAGACTCGGCCATACCAAACTGGTTGACCCTGTTTTCGATAGTCTCTCTCGCCTGCTTAACAGCGTTTTCTCTGATGAAAGCCTTTCTGTCCTGAGTAAAATCAAGCAGGAACTTCACCTCTCCGGCAGAACCTGTGGTTCTACTAATGGTGCTGAGCTCCCCTAAGCCACCGCCCTCAGAAAGCAGTGTATCAAAAATGTCGGCGTCAGCGTCATTTCGCAATACTACCGCGATCTCTGAGCTCTTTTCGTCCAGCCGGCCTATTTCGATATACTTTACCTTCTTCTCCTCTAACTGCATCTCCAAGTCTTCTATAAACCTGTCAGCGGTATTGAATATCGCCTCTTCTGCCTCAACGCCCAAAAGAAAATGTGCGCCGCCCTGTAGATCAAGTCCGAGCTTGAGCTCTTTGTCAGAAAAGAGATTTCCCCACCATTCAGGCAGTTCATCTTTACCTACGAGTGTTGGTAAGAGTAACACTATTCCCACTAGCATTGACGCTAGTATGATCAGCATTCTCCACCTTAAGCTTTTTGTCATTTACAAATTACTCCTTTCTAGTATTCTTATGATTCTATAATAATTTAACATTGTTTATTATCAGTACAAAATGACAGTTCAGTATCTTCGCCGACTTCCGGCAGAGTACCATCCTGTCGAGGAATATCTCAAAATACTCCATCACCTGAGAGATCTTCGTGTCGATTATCAGCTCAAGCGTTACCTCCATCTTCTTCTTGTCTACCTTCAAAAACGACTCTGTAACCGCGAAGTTGACCCTGTCATGAATATCAAACGAGATGAAATTCTCATTGCGCACCCTTGTACGATGCACATCAGCCTTGTCAGCTATTATCATCGCCGCTGTCACCGCGTTCGTCGGCTCCCCGACATACTCGTCATGATTCGCGATCGCGCTCATCACGATAAGCATCTCATCGAGCGGCAACCCCATCTCCTCAAGTATCTTCTGGGAGAGCAGAGCGCTTGTTATACCATGATTCTTCCGGCTAATCAAGTTCCCAATGTCATGAAGATAACCAGCGATACCTCCGAGGAGGATTGTCCGGTCGTTATAACCAAGCGCGGAGAGGATATACTGTATAGACTTCGAGACGATATTTACGTGCCTCAAACCATGCTCGGTGTAGCCGATAGCCTCAAGATACTTATCCGCCTGCGCGAGATAAGTCTTGATCATCGGGATATCTCTGATATCGTTATCTATATAATTAAAACGATTCTTATCCTTGCTGTCACTCATTTTACCGTTATCCATTTTTCTTGACTAAGCTCTCTTGTGAGCCTGATACCGACCCCTTTAATATCTTTATACGCAACTTGTCTCCGATCTCGACAGTGAGTGTAGTATCGGTAACGCCCACGACTTTACCGAGAATCCCGCCGCTGGTGATGATTTCGTCGCCTTTTTGGACACTACTGATAAACTTCTGGTGTTCTTTTAGCTTCTTCTGCTGAGGTTTTATCATCAAAAACCAAAAAATGAAGAACACAACCCCCATAGTGACCAGATTTATAATATTACTCTGACCCGATTCAGCACCCGCTTGTGCCGCGTCAGCTCCGGCATACGCTATACTTGCAAACATCTTTACCTCCAAATTTACTTTAATATTTTTTAAGAATATATAGCTTTTAATTCTTCTCTTAACTTGTTCATGCTACCATCTTCAATCGAAGACCTTACCCTTTTAATAAGATTTAAGTAATATGTCAAGTTATGAATTGTATTTAAATTGTAACTAAGTATTTCCTTAGCCATCCAAATGTGCCTCAAATACGCTTTGGTATAGTTTTTACACGTCACACAGATACACTCATCATCTAGCGAAGAAAAATCTTCCGCGTATTTCGCGTTCTTGATGGCCACCTTACCTTTTGACGTAAAGAGTGTCCCGTTCCGCGCGTTTCTGGTCGGCATAACGCAGTCGAACATATCGATACCGCGTGATATGCACTCGACTAGATCGAGCGGTGTACCGACCCCCATCAGGTAGCGCGGCTTATCCTCCGGCAAAAAACCAGCCGTCACCTCGGTCATCTCGTACATCAGGTCTTTAGTCTCACCAACGCTCAAACCACCGATCGCGTAACCGTCAAAACCGATGGAGACTATCTCCTTCGCGCTCTCTTCCCTCAGATCCTTATACATACCACCCTGCACAATACCAAACAACGCCTGATCATCGCGAGTCTTCGCGTCTTTACAACGCTTCGCCCAGCGGTGAGTCAGCTCCATAGAGTTCTTCGTATACTCAAATGTCGATGGGTACGGTGTACACTCATCAAAACAGACGATTATATCCGCGCCCAAGTCCTGCTGTATCTCTATAGCCTTCTCAGGGGTTAAAAAAATCGGCGCGCCATCGATATGCGACCGGAACTTCACGCCCGCCTCGCTTATCTTACGCAACTGCCCCAAGCTGAATACCTGAAAACCGCCACTGTCAGTAAGAATAGGCTTGTCCCAGTTCATGAACTTGTGGAGACCGCCCGCCTTCCTCACAATATCGCTACCGGGCCGCAGGTAGAGGTGGTACGTGTTGCTTAATATTATCTCCGCGCCGAGGCCTGTGAGCCCCTCAACCATCATCGCCTTCACCGTGGCGTTGGTGCCGACCGGCATAAAGATCGGTGTCTGCACCACGCCATGCGGCGTTGTAAACTCACCGAGGCGAGCTTTTGTCGTGCTGTCTTTTTTATGTAATTTAAATTTAAACATATTTTTCCGCAAATATTTTTCCGTACATATTATTCAATAAACATCGCGTCACCGTAACTGAAAAACCTGAACGATTTTTCTACGGCGTTTCGATAAGCGCGCTTCATCAGCTCTATCCCACCAAAAGCGCATACGAGCATAAAAAGCGTCGATTTTGGAAGGTGGAAGTTTGTTATCATCGCATCGATTACTTTGAAATCATAGCCCGGATAGATAAATATACCTGTTGTACCCTCTTTCCTGATTATATTCATCTCCGCGTCAAATGCGCTCTCAAGCGTCCTCACCGAGGTAGTCCCAACAGCGATCACCCGCTTACCCGCGCGTTTTGCACGCGTCACAATTTCGATAGCCTTATCGTCTATCCTAAAAAACTCCTCATGCATCTTATGCTCTTTTATGTTCTCGACCCTAACCGGTAAGAACGTGCCAAGCCCTACGTGTAGAGTGACATTCGCAATCTTAACACCCTTTTGCCTAAGCGCGTCAAGCAGCCCTTCAGTAAAATGAAAACCAGCTGTCGGTGCGGCAATAGCCCCAACGTTTTCGGCGTACACTGTCTGGTACCTGCTCTTGTCAAAGCTGGCATCGTCAACCTCGCCACGTTTTATGTATGGCGGTAGCGGCATCATCCCGATCTCATCGAGTATCTCATAAAAATCCCTCTTCGCCGAGAACGTGACCTTGATTCGCCCTTCCCCGAGCAACTCAGTCACCACCCCGGTCAAGTCATCGCTGAAAAACAGCTCCTGCCCGACCTTCATCGGCTTTGACGCTTTTGACATTGCCGTAAAAGCTACTTCGCCAGCCGCGTCATCACACGGCGAGACAAGCAAAAGCTCCACCTTGCCACCGGTCTGTTTTTTGCCGAATAGCCGCGCCGGGAAAACCCGCGTATCATTGATTACGAGGACATCGCCATCATCTATATAGTTTAGAACATCGCTAAACTTATTATAAAATACCTCGCCTGTACCCCGCTTAACAACCATCAGCTTTGAGTCATCTCTTTTTTTCAGGGGTGCCTGAGCGATCAGCTCTTTCGGTAAGGGATAGTCAAATTCATCAAGTTTCACAATAAAACTGCCTGGTAACAGATCATTTATTCACATCAACCATGTTTTTTTTGTTTTTGTAAAGCGTGCGGCAAAGCAAGTCGAACCCGGTCAATCGAGGTCAGGCGCATACTATGTTTCTGCCTAAAGCCTTCCCCGCGTAGAGAGCTTTGTCAGCATAGTCGATCAAGTCTATTATGCTTTCCGCCTTCTCCGGGTAAGTCGCGACACCGGCAGTAATAGTAAACTTGCCCGTCGGGAGCGCGTCCTCATTAAAGTACTTAGCCTCTTCAACCGCCTTGCGTAGGTTTTCTGCCGCTTTAAGCACTCCATTATGGTCTATCTCGGGTAGAAGCACAATAAACTCCTCACCGCCATAGCGAGCGACAACGTCAGACTTCCTGACATTCTCCTTGAGGATGTTCGCGGTTAGTATCAACGCTTCATCACCCTTTATATGACCGTTTGTATCATTAAACATCTTAAAATTATCAATATCTATCATGATGACAGAAAAAGTCCGACCATACCGCTTCGCCCGGATAAATTCCTTCTCAAGATTATCGTTGCAATATCTTCTGTTATAAAGAGATGTAAGGTCGTCTCTCATAGACAGCTCCTTAGTCTCCTCATATACCTTTGCTTTTTCTATTGCGTTCGCCAGATCATAGGCGATCTCAGTGAACAGCTCCACATCACTCTGCGTAAAGCTATCTATCTCTTTTTTATGGATATTTATTACACCGATTACCTCATTCTTCTTTATCGTAAGCGGTATACTCAAAAAAGAACCTACGTCTGTCTTCTTACCTTTATAGTGCATGTACCTTTCATCTTTGGCGACATCCCGTATCAGTATGCTCTCGCCATTTTTCGCGACACTGCCGGTAATGCCCTCACCGAGCTTGAAGACTACATCCTCTACCTCTCCCTCATCAAACCCGTGACACGCCTTTACTGATAGCTCGTTTTTGTTTTCGTCTATCATAAAAAGGCAGTACTCATGCACACTCATATAGCCGTCTATCAAGTCCATAGATTCGTTAAATATTTCGTCGAGCTGAGTCGCCACGCTTAATGACTTGCTGATCTGATACAAAGTGTAAAGCTGGATTATCAGCTCCTCTAACACCTCTATCCGACCCTTGTCGTCACCGAGCGATTTCTCCATCGCTTTTCGGTGAAGCCTCTTCAGCAGATAATCCTCTGATATCTTTTTTAGTTTCCCCATCAAAAACCCCTTAAACAGCTCCATAATTCATCACTCAAAAAATCAATTTTATTAAACAAATAACGAGAGATTAAATCATATCGTAAGCGTAAAGTCAACTTTTTTTTGCATGATTTTTTTCGTTTATAATCTGGGTTTTATCAGGAAATAATTTACACGACAAAAGGTGCGTGATTACAGATTATTGGGCAGAATGCGGTGCGGTGGGCTATGCTCTACCAAAAACTCTGATAGCACACCGAAACGACTGATAAAAACGGATTTTTTCGCACGGGCTACCCACCCGTATTGACAAACACCACATATACCTATACATTGTAAACAGAATGTATAAGTAGAAAAACATGTCAGAAATTATTTTTGTTAACGCTTGCAGATATATCTGTTATTGTTGCGTTTAACGTTGCTCTACGCAACCTGCGCTCTAATCAAGCATCGCGAATTGGACAAAAAAAGTGTGAGAAAATCAATGCTATGATTGAAATAAAACATAACAATGGTGGTAAACACGAACTTAACGTCGGGTTAAAGGATGCAACCCGGGCTACCCGAAACATAAAAACAAAGGGCTAACCGACCGAAACAAAAAAAAACTAACACAGGAAAACCATGGACCACCTAACCAATCTTGAGAACAAATCGATATACATAATAAGGGAGGCGTACGCGCGGTTCAAGAACATCTCGCTCCTCTGGTCGATCGGGAAGGATTCGACCACGATGCTATGGATCGCCAGAAAAGCGTTTTTCGGTAAGATACCGTTTAAGGTGATGCACATCGATACGAGCTTCAAGTTCAAGGAGATATACGAGTTTCGGGAGAGGTACGAGAAGGAGTGGGGCTTAGATCTCACGGTCAGCAGGAACGATGCCGCGATAAAAAGAGGTATGTCTCCAGCCGGCGAAAAAAACCGCGAGGACTCAAGCGAGAGCGCGCTTAGTGAGACGAAGCTCGCGTGCTGCACCGCGCTAAAGACTGACGCGCTGAAAGACGCTCTGCAAGAGGCGCGGTACAAAGCGCTCCTCCTCGCGATCAGGCGTGACGAGCATGGTATCAGGGCGAAGGAGCGGTACTTCTCCCCGCGTAACGAGGATTTTCGGTGGAACTATCAGGATCAGCCCGCGGAACTCTGGGACCTGTACCGGGCGAGGACTGACGCGGGGCAGCACCTCAGGATACACCCGATGTTGCACTGGACGGAGCTTGATATATGGCGTTACATCCAGAGGGAGAAGATACCGATGGTCGATCTTTATTTCGCGAAGAATGGGAAGCGGTTCAGGAGTATTGGTTGCGAGACATGTTGCGCGCCGGTAGAGTCTAACGCCGACAGCATAAAGAAGATCATCAGGGAGCTTGAGACGACGACCGTCTCTGAGCGGAGCGGCAGGGCGCAGGATAAGGAAGACGCTTACACGATGCAAAAACTACGAAGCTTGGGGTACATGTAAATGGCGAAAGATACTATCAAAATCGTGATTATCGGTCATGTTGACCACGGTAAGTCCACCCTCATTGGGCGGATGCTACTCGACACCGAATCCCTACCGAAAGAGAAGTTGCAAGAGGTGAAGCGGATATCGAAGGAGCTTGGTAAGGGGACGGAGCTTGCCTACCTGGTCGATCAGCTGAAGGAGGAGCGGGAGCAGAACATCACGATCGACACCGCGCAGATATTCTTCGGCACCAAAAAAAGGAACTACGTCATCATCGACGCGCCCGGGCATGTTGAGTTCATCAAGAACATGATTACCGGCGCGTCTCTGGCGGACGCGGCAGTGCTGATCGTTGACGCGCGCGAGGGTGTGATGGAGCAGACGCGGCGGCACGCGTACCTCATCAACATGTTAGGGCTAAAAAACGTGATAGTCGTTTTTAACAAGATGGATCTGGTAGAGTACGGCGAGCAGAGGTTTGAGGAGGTGAAAGCTGAGCTGACCGACTTCCTCAATGAGCTTGGGGTTACGCCGCTTAATATGATACCGGTTTCCGCGAGGGTCGGGGATAACATAAAGAAAAACTCTAAGAAATTAAACTGGTATAAGGGGCCTACGTTCCTGAAAGCGCTTGATTCTGTAGCGCCGGAGAAAAGTAGCTCTGAGGTGTCGTTCAGGTTCCCAGTGCAAGATCTGTATGAGATCGACGGTGAGAATGTAATCGTCGGGCGTGTCGCGGCTGGTAGCGTAAAGGTCGGGCAGCGTCTCAAGATACTGCCGGTCGCGCGTGAAGCAACGCTCAAAAAGATCAAGGTCTATGGTGAAAAAAGAAAAGAAGCGAAAGCGGGCGAGAACATAGGGCTTATTCTCGATGAACCGCTTGAGATAAAAAGAGGTGATATGATAGCGCTTGTGGAATCCGCCCCGGAGCCGAAGAGTGTTTTTCGCGCTAACCTCTTTTGGATGGCGAACAGACCGCTGGAGCTGAACAGACCGCTTACGCTCAGGTGCGCGACGCAGGAGGTCGAGTGCGTCGCCGAGAAGATCGAGAACCGAGTGAACTCCTCGACTCTTGAAATAATAGAAGCTCATGCGTCATCGCTTATGCAAAATGAAGCGGCTGTCGTGACTTTTCGTACTACCAGACCGATCGTCCTTGAGGATTTTGGCGATGTCGAAGAGCTCGGGCGTTTCGTCATCGAGCATGATTTTATTCCGCACGGCGCTGGGATTGTTACACGATAAAGTACCACAACACTCCCATCGTTAATACCTAACTGTTTCTATAGCCGTCCGAACCTTCAATATTGTTGAATTGTACAATATGGTGGAGATTTGCGTTTTTAAACTCATCTTCCAGCAAAAAGAAGCTTTAATTCTGCTGTAAGTATATAATATTATACATTAACCGGCGTTTTTGTCGCGTTTTTAACGCCAATATGTAGGCATGTAAATATAAAATAGTTATTGATATGTTGCTTTATTATTATATAATGTCAGCATGTATGTAGCCACTATACCAAACCGGAAATCACCTCCTGCTATTTTGATTCGCGAGTCTGTCAGAGAAGGGAAAAAGGTCAGGACACGCACGATTAAAAACATCTCAAAAT
>JAJRXV010000055.1 GCA_024276115.1 Deltaproteobacteria bacterium | reverse complement strand
CGCCTCAAACTGTGATGGCGCGAGGTATACGCCGTTTTCGAGCATATTCATGAAGTATTTGCTGAATTTCGCGGTGTCGCAACTCGTAGCGGTAGCGTAATCGACTACCGGCTGACTTGAGAAGAATGTGCAGAACATCGCCCCGACGCGTGTTGAAAATGTATCGACACCGGCGCTCTTAGCCGCCGCGCTGACACCCTCGCATAGCATCTTTGAGAGTTCCTCAAGCTTGTCGTAAGCACCCGGTCTTTTGAGTATTTCTAGCGTTTTAATACCCGCTGTAACTGCCAGCGGGTTTCCTGACAATGTACCTGCCTGGTATACCGGGCCTGAGGGAGCGAGCTGCTCCATGATCTCCTTCTTGCCGCCGATCGCGCCTACCGGAAGACCGCCACCAATCACCTTACCGAGTGTTGTCATGTCTGGTGTCACACCGCACAGTTCTTGGAAGCATCCGAGCGCTACCCTAAAACCAGACATAACTTCGTCGAAAATGAGAACGATACCGTTTTGCTCTGTGATCTCGCGCAAACCTTCTAAAAAGCCTTCTGCCGGTGGGATGACGCCCATATTCCCCGGGAGCGGCTCAACAATAATACACGCTATTTCATCACGGTTTTGCTCTATCGCTTCTTCTACAGAATTAAGGTCGTTGTATGATACTGTTATCGTGTTTTTCGCGTAGTCCGCCGGTACTCCGGGGCTTGTCGGTACTCCGAGAGTAAGCGCGCCTGAGCCCGCCTTCACTAGCAGACCGTCCGCGTGACCGTGGTAGCATCCTTCGAATTTGATTATTTTGTCCCGACCGGTGTAGCCGCGCGCAAGACGTATCGCGCTCATAGTCGCCTCGGTGCCGGAGCTAACGAGCCGCACCATCTCTACTGACGGTACAATGTCGATTATCATCTTCGCCAGCGTCGTCTCAAGCTCGGTTGGAGCGCCAAAAGAAGTACCGCTATTCATAACTTCTTTGAGCGCGTCAAGCACCTCGTCATTTGAGTGACCGACGATCATTGGCCCCCATGAACCGACGTAATCTATGTATTCGTTACCGTCAACGTCGTAGAGCCTGCAACCCTTCGCGCTCTTGATAAAGATCGGGTCGCCCCCGACGGACTTAAACGCTCGCACAGGGCTGTTAACACCACCGGGTATATATTTTTTTGATTCGTTGAAAAGTTCAACGCTCTTAGAATTGTTCATTATTATCTCCTGTCTGTATTGTTATAAACGGCTTGTAAGCAGAAAATAAATTATCATAAACAGTACTATTTGTCAAGATTTAAGCTTCTTGCTGGACTTTCTCCATTTTTTTCAATAAAATTGTTGGATAAGCAAATTCCCCTATTGAGGCGTCGCGACACACAGGGGACCGCTTGCGGTGTGGTGCGTAAGCCCTTGATTTTATGCCAAGTGTACACTTTTTACACACCTCGCCCTGTTGTGCACCCCTCTTTTTAGGGGAATTTTATGTTTCCACTTCATTTTACATCGTGAATACTCACACCACCTTCCGATCGAGACTCCGGTACTGTATCGCCTCTGCGAGGTGATCGGGCGTAATCTTCTCCTGCCCGTCAAGGTCGGCGATCGTCCGAGAGACTTTCAGGATGCGGTTGTACCCGCGCGCGCTCATACCGAGCCGGTTCACCGCCATTTCCAGGAGCTTATGCCCGTCATTGCCTATCTGGCAGTGCTGTTTTATGTGGCGCGGCTTCATCTGCGCGTTGCAGTATATCCCGGCGCGGTGGAAGCGCTCCTGCTGAACGTCCCGCGCTATATCCACCCGACTTTTTATCTCTGATGAAGGCTCCGCGTCAAACTCCGCCGACAGCTCTTTGTATTTTACCGCCGGTACTTCTACGTGTATATCTATCCGATCGAGTATCGGTCCGGAGATCTTTGAGCGGTATCGTTGCACCTGCACAGGTGAACAGAGGCACTCATGCGCGGAGTCAGACGACCCGAAGAACCCGCACTGGCACGGGTTGAGCGCGGCGATGAGCATGATCCGGCTAGGGAATGTAAGTGAGACTGCCGCGCGCGCGATAGTCACCTCGCCATCTTCCATCGGTTGCCGCAGTAGCTCTAGGACACTCTTCTTAAACTCCGGCAGCTCGTCGAGGAAGAGTACACCGTTATGCGCGAGACTTACCTCACCGGGTTTCGGGATAGAGCCGCCACCGATGAGACCAGCGTCTGACACAGAGTGGTGCGGGGATCTGAACGTCCTTTTAGAGATTAGCGGCGCGTTGTTTTTGAGTAGCCCCATGATGCTGTGAATCTTGGTTATCTCAAGCGATTCGTCGAACGATAAGTCCGGCAGTATCGTCGGAATGCGCCGCGCGAGCATTGTTTTGCCCGAGCCGGGCGGTCCGATCATCAGGATGTTGTGCCCACCCGCGGCCGCGACCTCAAGCGACCGTTTGACATGCTCTTGCCCCTTTACATCGCAAAAATCTACATCGAACGCCGCGCTATTTTTGAATATGTTCTCGAGGTTTACTGTGACAGGGGCAATCTCGACCCCTTCGTTCAAAAACTCGACCACCTGCGAAAAAGTCTTCACCGGTATCACGTCTATCCCCTCAACTACCGCGGCTTCACTTGAGTTTGCCGACGGAAGGATGATGCCTCTTAACCCCTTCTCCTTCGCGCAGAGGGCTGATGGTAACGCGCCCTTTATTTTGTTCACCTTGCCGTCGAGTGAAAGCTCACCGAGAATTATATAATCGTTGACACTCTCGGGGCTGATGAATCCCGACGCGGCGAGGATAGCGATAGCGATCGGAAGGTCAAGCGCCGCGCCTTCCTTCTTTATATCCGCAGGCGCGAGGTTGATTATGATACGCCGCTGGGGGAAGTCATACCCGGAGTTTTTGATTGACGCTTTGATACGCTCTTTGCTCTCACGGACAGCGCCCTCAGGCAGACCGACCATGGCGTAGTACGGTAGCCCGAGCGATATGTCCACCTCCACCTCGACGAGATACGCGTCTATCCCTAATATCGCGCTACTGAAAGTACTTGAAATCATATTGAACTTCCTCTTTTCTCTAAAGAATTCCCCGATATTGACACTACGAGGTAAAGTGATAAATCGTCACCCTTGACCCACTAAGCTTTTCACTCCCCCTAAGATTACTTGTGGCTCCTGACAGGAGTGTGTCAAATATTTTTTTCAACAGCGGCTTGCGCTTTGGCGTTCTGATGATTAATTTACTTCATGAGGCAACTGGTGACAGCGGAAAAAGGTGGTTGTTTCATGAAAACGCTTGTTGGTAACATGTCTATGTTTTTTGCCATTTCGCCTGCTGATTTAGTGCTTGTAAATTGCCTGAAAGTATTGTATAACGATCATGGGCTTTTGCTTGTTATTTATAATAACATAAGTATATAAAATCATTAAAGGAAGATAATATGATAGGTTCTTTATTCAGAAAAATAGTACCATCTCGAAACGATAAGGAAATAAAAAAATTACTACCGATGGTAGATAAAATAAACGCGTTGGAGCCAAATATACAAAAACTCTCCGATGCTGAGCTTCAGGCAAAGACTGACGAGTTCAAGGCGCGCTTGAGTAATGGCGAGACGCTCGACGATATCCGAGACGAGGCGTTTGCTGTTGTGCGCGAGGCATCTGTGCGGGTACTCAAAATGCGGCACTTTGATGTCCAGATACTCGGTGGAATCGTACTTCACCAGGGTAAGATCGCCGAGATGAAGACCGGTGAAGGTAAAACGCTCGTAGCGACCCTGCCAGTGTACCTGAACGCGCTCGAAGGTAAGGGAGTTCACGTTATCACGGTCAATGATTACCTCGCTAAGCGGGACTCTAAGTGGATGGGGCAACTGTACACTTTCCTCGGTCTGACTGTCGGTGTTGTCGTGCATGGTCTTGAATATCAGGAGCGGAAAGACGCGTACAACCGCGATATTACATACGGAACAAACAATGAGTTTGGTTTTGATTATCTGCGTGACAACATGAAATACGACCTTGAGCGTATGGTACAGCGTGACCTTAATTACTGCATTATCGATGAAGTGGACAGTATTCTGGTTGATGAATCGCGTACACCGCTTATTATCTCTGGTATGGTGGACAGGACTTCGCACCGTTTTGATCTGGTCGCACCGCAGGTACGCAAGCTCGTAGCTGAGCAACATAAGTATATAGCGGAGCTTTTAAAGCGGTATCACAGCCTTGTCGCTGGTGGTGAAGAGAATGAAGAAAAAGCGGTAAACACTCTTTTGAAGATAAAGTTCGCTCACCCGAAGAACCGGGAGCTGATGAAGATACTAGAAAATTTTTCTCTCCGGAAAAAGATGGAAAAACTCGAAATGGCTTACATCCGGGAGAAGGCGCTTGACACTCTTCGTGAAGATCTTTTTTACGCGGTGGAAAAAGAGGGTGGTCACGAAAACATAATGGTATCCGAAAAAGGGCGTGAACTACTCAACCCGCCTGATGAGGACTGGTTCTTTATTCGGGACAACACATCACTACAAATGAAGGCGAAAGAACTCTTCGCCAGCGCGACAGACAGCGATATAGAAGAATTGTCGATGAGGTTTAAGGAAAACATGATTGCCGACACCGCGGAATGGTATCGGGAGTCAGGTTTTTCAGCGGTAGCCGCGAAGTTGCAGACAGTCGCGAAGAGCCATTCAGACTCACTGGCTGAAAAGTGTGAGGTTGAAGAGAAAGTGTTGAGTGAGGCGATAGGTGAGGTGGATCATAAGGAAAAATTCGCGGCGAACTACTACCTCGATATCGCGAAGAGTGTCAATGGGATACTATTGAGTAATGCCCAAGTGTCAGAAAAACGTTTTGAGCTTGACCAGTTTTTTGTTGAAAAGGAGAACGAGTCAACGCTGAAGTACCAGGTAAATGACAATATAAATCAGATGCTTAAAGCATATTCTCTCTTTGAGAAGGATGTTGACTATATAGTTGATGAGAACCAGAAGGTAGTTATCGTTGATGAGTTTACCGGTAGGCTCATGCCCGGAAGGCGTTACAGCGATGGTCTGCATGAGGCGATCGAGGAGAAAGAGCGCGTTAAGGTGCAAAGAGAAAGCCAGACACTCGCGACGATCACCTTCCAGAACTATTTCAGGATGTACAGTAAACTCGCCGGTATGACCGGTACAGCTGTCACTGAGGCGGCGGAGTTTGGTAACACGTATGGGCTCAACGTCATCGAGGTGCCGACGAACAAGCCGATGATCCGAAAAGATCTACCAGACTATATATATAAAACTGATCGTGAGAAGTTTAACGCTGTTGTCGATACGATAATCGAGCTGAACAAGACCGGTGTACCTGTGCTTGTCGGTACGATCTCTGTCGAAAAATCAGAATACCTTGCGAAACTGCTTAAAAAACGGAAAGTGCCTCACAATGTCCTGAACGCGAAGAACCACGGGCGCGAGGCCGATATAGTCGCGCAGGCGGGTAGCAAGGGCGCGGTCACTATCTCCACCAACATGGCTGGTAGGGGTACAGACATCGTGCTCGGCGGTAACCCAGAGTTCCTAGCCGCGCAAAAGATAGGCGCTGATGAGGATAAGTTCCAGCACGCGCTTGAAGAAGCGCGAAAATCATGCGAGGCGGACAGAGAGTTTGTGCTCAAAAACGGTGGATTGCACATAATCGGTACGGAGCGTCACGATAGCCGTAGAGTTGATAACCAGCTACGGGGTCGCGCGGGTCGTCAGGGTGATCCGGGTGTGTCACGTTTCTTTGTGTCACTCGAGGATGACCTGATGCGGATGTTCGGG
>JAJRXV010000054.1 GCA_024276115.1 Deltaproteobacteria bacterium | reverse complement strand
TTAAGCAATAACCCGGCTATAGAATAAGTAGTATTCGCCCACCGTCATTCCCGAGGTTTTTATCGGGAACCCAGGACTAGAAGATCTTGAGCGAAAGCGAAAAAGCTTAAGTTTAACAGGATGTTTTGATTCTGGTTCCCCGATAGAGATGCTCGGAAATGACGTCGCGTAAAAGTTTTCTGTTTGGTTGCCGAGTTAATAATAGATAAATTAGCCACTTGACATTTCTTTTATTTCGGTTAATTTTAAATTATCATACTATTTTACAGGGAGATTAATATGAACAAAAAAAGGTTTTTAGCATTCTTAATAGTAGCATTCTTGATTATCGCGCTCGCTTCTTTCGGCATAAACGGTTGCACTTCTTCGAGCGACTCATCTGATGACACTACCTCAGGCGACACTACTGGTACTGGCGGTGATGGCGGCACAAGCGATACGTCAGGCTCAACGTTGCCGTATGCCGGAACATGCCTCGAAACTCTATACAAGTGTGTCGGGGATATATCTGGTACGACGACATGCTCGTTCGACACAGGCACCTGCACTATGACAACAACCTTCAGCAATGGCTCTTACGCCACGCTTTCTTATTGTGACATGATGAATGGCGACCTTTATTCATATTATGACAGCAAGGGCAACATGTGCTTCAAGATCAGTGTGGATATCACCGACTCCAATAATCCGAAAACTATCTTCACAGCGGGTAACGGTGACAAGTACACTCTTACGATGAATACAACCACTTCGGTAGCGACGGTGATCTGCCCTGACGGCTCGACAGAGACTTACGATTTCAGTGGCGACGATACCGACGATGGTGATACGACTGACGATGGCGATTATGATGATGGTGTTGATACTACCGCCGACCCTTCGAGTTGCGGCGCGAGCTCGATAGATATTGTTAACTGCATAAAAAGCTGCGGACTCAGCGGTTCTCTTGAGGTTGAGATGATGTTAGAGCGCGCTAAGGGCGCTATGGACCTCTCACAAAAACTATCTCCGAGGTAGAAACCTACCGATCATGACTGAATGGGGGAGCCAGTTCGCTCCCCCATTTTTTTTGTCGCCTTATACCATTTGCGTTCAAAAAAGTAACTGCGTTGGCTTCGTCGTCAGCTCCTTCAACGTACTAACCATGGGACTCTTGCCAAATAGAGAATTCTCCCTGTTTTCAAAAAAGCCATCGCTGTAAGTACCTGTAAAAATGGCTACAACCAGCATCGCGATGCTCGGGAATGTAGGGGGAATCTCCCCTAAATTGTATTGGGCAACATGCCCATAAAAGCAGGTTGTGCAGGAGTTTTAATTTGTATTTATTAAGCTTAACGAGGTGTTTTGAGTCTGGCTCCCGGATAAAGACGCTCGGGGTGACGTTCTGAAATACTCTGGGAGGGGTGGTCGTAGGGGCGACCGGTCAGCCGCCACTACGGTGGTTAAAAAAACGGGGTACCTCTAGAGTTCAAAATATACTTGACAACAGTATAATAATATATATAATGGCAAGTTTATACACTAAAATGCTTTATGATTTGTTTTGGTGGCCATGCAGGGTACTTCATCTTTTTGGTGCGTGAATGCTTGGCGGATTATTAATTGATTAATATTTACAGGAGGTTTAGATGGGTTATGTAAAGGGACTTAAATGCAGAGAGTGTGGCCGCCAGTACGAAAAAGAGCCGATTCATGTCTGCGAGTTTTGTTTTGGTCCGCTAGAGGTGGATTACGACTATGACGCGATCAAGGAGAACATTTCAATCGAGAAGATTTTGGGCAGAGACGCGAACATGTGGAGATACAAAGAGCTCATGCCGCTCGACGATGATGATTCTTACATCGGTCGCAATGTCGGGTACACCCCGCTTGTGCATTCCCGCAACCTCGCGCGTGAGCTCGGCGTAAAAGAGCTCTACATAAAGAATGACGCTGTATGTTATCCAACGCTTTCATTCAAGGACCGTGTTGTCGCGGTAGCGATCTCAAAAGCCGTAGAATTTGGCTACAAGGTGATCGCGTGCGCTTCTACCGGTAATCTCGCCAACTCAGTCGCGGCTAACTCAGCGCGCGCCGGGCTTAACAGTTATATATTCATCCCGCACGATCTCGAGCAGGGGAAAGTCCTCGGTACGTTGATATACGGCACGAACCTCGTCGCGATAAAAGGCTCTTACGACGAAGTGAACAGGCTTTGCAGTGAAATTGCCGACAAATACGACTGGGCTTTTGTCAATATCAACATAAGACCGTTTTACGCGGAGGGTTCAAAGACTTACGGCTACGAAATATTCGAGCAGCTCGGTTGGAAACTCCCGAAACACGTCATCACTCCGATGGCCGGAGGTTCGCTCATCTGTAAGATAAAGAAGGCGGCGGACGAGTTCAATATGCTCGGTTTTGTCGATGATCCGACACCCAAGATATACGGTGCGCAGGCGACCGGTTGTTGCCCAATCGTTAACGCGTTCAAAAACGGCTCTGACCTGATCGTACCGGTTAAGCCGGACACTATCGCAAAATCACTCGCCATCGGTAATCCGGCGGACGGTTATTACGCGGCGAAAACAATAAAAGATACAGGTGGTTACGCTGAGGATGTTTCTGACACCGAGATAATCGACGCGATGAAGCTTCTGGCGCGGACTGAAGGGATCTTCACTGAGACCGCAGGCGGTGTTACGGTCGCGGTGACGAAGAAGTTAATTGAGAGCGGTCGCATCCCGAAGGATGAGTCGATTGTTATCTGCATCACCGGTAACGGCTTAAAGACGCAGGAGGCGTTGACAAAGAGCTTGCGGATCGAAGATGTGATCGACGCGAAACTGTCAGAGTTTGACTCGCTCTACCGCTCAAAGGAGTAGTGATGGGTGGCGGAGCGGAGCGAATAAAAATGGATTGTTTTGAAACTATGTGTTAAAGTAATGGCACAAATTTTTCAGATTGGGGATGAAAACATGACAATAGATTATAAAGCGTTGAAGGAAGGCGGCTTTATGAGGCAGAAGGATGCCGGGTACTTTTCCCTGCGCCTGCACCTTGTTGGTGGTCAGATAGACGCGGATAAAATGATAAGAATAGCTGAGCTGTCAAAAAAATACGGCAAAGGCTACCTGCACCTGACGACAAGGCAAGGGGTGGAGATACCGTATGTGCACCTCGATAAGGTCACCGCGATAAAGGCGGAGCTGGCGGAAGCTGGTGTCGAGACCGGTGTTTGCGGACCGAGAGTACGGACGGTCATCGCGTGTCAGGGCGAAGAAGTCTGCCCGCGCGGCATGATCGACTGTCAGGATATCGGGCAGAAGATCGACAAAAAGTACTACGGACAAAAGCTACCGCACAAATTTAAGTTCGCAGTGACAGGTTGCCCTGCCGGCTGCGCGAAGCCCGAGGAGAACGACATAGGCGTTCAGGGCGCGATACACCCAAAATACGACAGCGACGGATGCTCCATGTGCGGGCTCTGTCAAGAAGTCTGCTACAGCGGCGCGATTGAAGTCACTGAGGATACTGTTGAGTTCGACGACACAAAGTGCAACCTCTGCGGAGAGTGCGTAAAGTCTTGCCCGATGGATTGCTGGCGACCAGAAGTGCTTGGGTACATACTTTTTGTCGGTGGTAAGATGGGCAAAAAACCGCGCCTCGCCGATGCGTTACCGTTCATTATCGATAGTGAGGATGAACTATTCAGCATAATTGATGTAACGCTCGAGTTTTTCAACAAGCATGGTAAGCCTCGGGAGCGTTTTGGAACCACACTCGACAGGGTCGGGCTAAAAAAACTTATGGCTGATATAGAAAAATTAGCTTGATTGTGTCATACCCGAGGTAGTAATCGGGGAGCCAGTGTGGCGCACTTGGCGAATGACGTGGTATTTTAAGGAGCGAATAAAAAATAATCTGGAGTAGAAAAATGTCTGAAGAATTTGCAATTGATAAAAAAATTGATATAACAAAAGATGTGTGCCCCTTCACTTTTGTCAAGGTGAAGATCGCGCTTGATGGTATGGAGAACGGACAGTTCCTCGAAGTCGATCTGAACAAAGGCGAGGCGATGAAGAACGTACCACGCTCCATCAAGGACGAAGGGCATAAGATACTAAAAATAAACGATAAAGGCGATGGCGTTTTCAGCGTCATTGTCAAAAAGAAGTGAGCGGCATCTTCTTAGGGGAAAGCGTGCGGCGTGCACAAAGAGCGTGAGAACAACACCTCATTCAGGGGTATCACAACGTCATTCCCGAGGTAGTAATCGGGAAACCAGGACAAAAACTCTGAGCAGATCGAATAAACTTTGTTTGAAGCTTTTACATTAATTTAATTAAAACCAGGAGGAAGCGTAATGTCAGTAAAAGTCAGAATACCTTCACCACTAAGGAAAATAACAGGTGGACTCGCAGAAGTAGACGCGGCGGGCAACAACATCAACGAAGTGATCGCGGACGTAACGGGCAAATACCCCGAGCTGAAAGAGCGTATATGTGATGACAGCGGCAACATCCGGCGTTTCATCAACATATACCTAAACGATGAGGATATCCGGTTCTTAGACAGCAACTCTACTTCGGTAAAGGCCGGGGATGAAATATCTATAGTCCCAGCGATTGCCGGCGGTGCTGATACGACCCGAAAGATCTATCTCACGTTCATACAAGAACTCATCAAAAAGCCGCTTATTTATAATGTCGGTCACGAGTTCAAGGTCATCACCAACATCAGAAGCGCGTCGGTCACAGACGAGATCGGTATTGTCGCGCTTGAGCTTACCGGTGAGGCGACTGAGATAGAGGGCGCGATCAAGTATTTTAAGGATAATGGCGTAACTGTCGAGCCGATAGAGCTTAATGTTATCGAGTAAGCGATCACCTTCTTAGCTTACTTTAGACGGGACTTTAAAAGAGTCCTTTTGGGTTTACATTAGGTTGTATCCGTTATGTCATTCCGAGATAGTTATGTCATTCCCGATACCCACCGTCTTCCCCGAGGTTGCCGCAACGTCATTCCCGAGGTTTTAATCGGGAACCCAGGACTAAACTCTGAGCGGAGCGATTAAACTTTGCTTTAAGTTTAATGGGGTGTTTTTAGGTTGTTAGCTTAAAAAAGGAGAAATAATAATTATATGTTTACAGAAGAACAGATACAGCGCTATTCGCGGCATATCCTGCTGCCAGAAGTAGGTGTCGCCGGACAGCAAAAAATATTGAACGCAAAAGTATTCGTGCTTGGCGCCGGTGGTCTCGGCTCTCCCGCGCTTTTCTACCTCGCCGCGGCGGGCGTAAAAGAGATCGGTATAGCTGATGCCGACGAAGTGGACATAAGCAACCTGCAACGGCAGATACTGCACTTTACTGAGGACGTTGGGGTGAGCAAAGTCGATTCGGCGAAGGATAAGCTGACGCGCCTGAACAGTGATACGACGGTCACGACATACAACGAGCGTATCACCGCTGATAACGCGCTCGATATCCTCGGCAAGTACGATATAATTCTCGACGGGTCGGACAACTTCCCGACCCGGTACATGATGAACGACGCTTGCTTTTTTCTCAAAAAACCGCTCGTCTCCGGTAGTATCCTGCGGTTCGACGGTCAGTTGACTGTGTTCGACACCGCCAACGGCTCGGCGTGTTACAGATGCCTCTACCCCGAGTTGCCACCGGCAGGGATGGTGCCGTCATGCCAGGAAGCCGGAGTGCTCGGTGTTGTCGCCGGTACGATCGGAGTGTTGCAGGCGCAAGAAGCGCTCAAGCTGATACTCGGCTTTGGTGAGCCGCTCATCAACAAGCTGATGATATTCGACGCGCTCTCGACATCGTTCAAAAATCTGAAAGTGAAAAAAGACCCGGAGTGTCCGCTCTGCTCTGAGAACCCGAGTATTACTGAGTTGATACAAGAGGAGCAGGAAGAAGTCTGCGAGCTGAGGTAGCATAGTGGTTCGCAGGCGCTGTCAAAAAGAGATCCCGCTTTTTTTCCGCCACCACATGAAGGCGAAGATGTTGTAGAGTCTCATGGAGTTATCCACCCGAAGGTTCAGGTGGTCAGAGTATAGTTTTTCGATAAAACTGTAGTTGAATATCCCGTCAGCTTCGATATCCTTCTTGTTGACGATATCGAAGAAGGTATCTTTCAGCTCTTTTTTGAACCACTTCCCGATCGGCACCTCAAACCCCTGCTTGCCGCGCTTCAGCACGCTTTCGGGCAACAAATCCTTAAACGCCTCAATGAGAACAAACTTACGCTTGTTCCGATTCAGCTTCAGAGTACCCCGCATAAAATATGAGAGCTCAACGAGCCGATGGTCGAGGAACGGAACGCGCACCTCAAGCGAGTTCTTCATGCTCATCATATCGACTTTCGTTAGCATATCGTACGGCAGGACAATATTCTGATCGACATAAAGCATCGCGTTGATTCTGTCGTCGAGTTTACCGTCATACAGCTCTGAGACCATCCTGAGCGGGTGCGATGAGAGCCTTTCGTTGAAGTGCGTCATAAGCTTTTCGAGCTGATCTCTAGAGAATATCTCCATCCAGCCGAAGTGCCTTTTTGACGGTGAGGCGTTGACTTTTGACACAAATTTCTTCGCCCGACGCATCTGCTCCAAAAACGCGCTGTCTTTCGAGTCGGGCATAGCCTTCATCAGCGGCTCGATGAGGAGCTTCCGCACAACCCCGGGGAACATAAGATAAAAACGCTGGTAGTACTCCCCGAGATACTTCCGGTAGCCGGCGAAAACCTCGTCCGCCCCGTCACCGGAGAGCGCTACAGTCAGCCGCCTGCCCGCCGCCTTGCACACCATGTTCTGCACGATAGCCGATGAGTCGGCAAACGGCTCGTCGAACGCGTCAAGCACACCCGGCAGAGCGTCGAGTATGTCGGCGTGACCGAGTTTTATCTCATTATGCTCGGTGTCGTAGAGCTGTGCCACCTTCTTCGCGTATGCGGTCTCATCATACATCCCCTCGTCTTTGTAGCCGATGGAGAAGGTCTCGAGCGGCTTTGTCGCGTGCTTTGCCGCCAGCGCGACGACGATGCTGGAGTCGATCCCGCCAGAGAGGAACGCCCCGACAGGTACATCGGCGATGAGGCGTTTCTTCACAGAGTCCTCCATGATCGCCCGGAGGTCTTTCTTCGCGTCATCGAGGCTCAGCATCTCGCCTAACATCTTTGTCTCCCGAACATCGTACCACCTCTCCACCTCAAGCCTGTTGCCTGTGAGTTTCAGGTAGTGCCCCGGTTCGAGCTTTTTGATATTCTGAAATATCGTGTTCGGAGCGGGGATAAAATTGAACGAAAGGTAGTGATATAGCGCTTCATAGTCAAGCTCGCGTTTGATCGACTTGTCTTTGAGCAGGCTGCCTAGCTCAGAGGCGAAAACGAACTTACCGACATCTTTGTAGTAATAGAGAGGTTTTATGCCGAACCGGTCGCGAGCGATATATACTGACTTCTCTTCGCTGTCGTAGAGGGCGAAGCTGAACATACCATTTAGTTTTGGTAATGCCGCTAGCTTCTCACGGGCGAAGAGGTGTAGCAGAACCTCACTGTCAGACGTACCGGTAAACTCTACGCCCTCGCGCTTCAGCTCGGTTTTCAGCTCGTGATAGTTGTACAGCTCACCGTTGTAAATCAGCGTATAACGCCCATCTAAGGTCTGCATCGGCTGGTGACCGCTTTGCGAGAGGTCTATCACTGATAGGCGCGTATGCCCGAAGAAGAGCGAAAAAGTCTTGCTGATGAACTCAAAGTGACCGCTGTCGTCAGGTCCCCGGTGGTCGAGCGCCGATGTCATCTCACGGATAAGATCATACGTATCCTCCCGCGCTTCGCCAAATGTCACCTTACCGCAAATACCGCACATATTGACCCCTTTTGTGGATGAAGAATTATGAATGATTAATTAAGAATGTTTTGTGATGCGGCATCCCCGCAGATACTACCAAGTCTCGAAGGGTTACGGATTTCCGATTTTAGCCGCGTATAGATTTTACCATAACAAAAGCGCGACCGGTTTTCAAGCAAAAAAAAGCCCCGGGAAACCAGGGCTTTTTTGTTCGTTTATTCGCTCCGCTCAATGTTCTAGTCATGGGTTCCCGATTAAAACCTCGGGAATGACAGTGTGGCAACCTCGGGAATGAGACTGTCTACTTGCTCGCGGTCGGGATCATCTGCACCGGCTCACCGAGCAGGAACTCTCCAGCCTCGATCCACGCTTTGAGTTCTTCGGCGATCTTCTTCGCCTTAGAGTAGCTAGAAAGCGGCGCAGTATTGACTTCTTTGCCATCTATAGTGATAGAGCCGCTCTTGAGCTGCTTGTAGTTCACCTCACCGTAACTTTTTGATATCATGTTCGGGTAGTCATGGCTGTAATCGACTATCTGCGTGTAGATATCTTCATCTTTTATCGCTGTAAACTGCGCCATCTCCTCATTGAGGATCGGGATCGGCAGTCCAAGCCCTACGATCAG
>JAJRXV010000053.1 GCA_024276115.1 Deltaproteobacteria bacterium | reverse complement strand
TACCGAGTACTTCGGCGGCGTGTCTCTGTACAATCACGTTTTCCACATCAAGAAGCGTGATAAACTCCGGTATCTTTCTCTTCGCGACAGCGCTTTTCGGCCAGCCGGGTGCAAGCCCTCTAAGCGCTTTTATCATCTTTTCGTACTCGTCATGATTCTCGGTTTTCAAAGTATCGATCAAAGGCTCAAGCATCTTCTCATCAAGAGCGCCTTCCCCCGACTCAGCATGATAAATACCGGCAAGATCATAGTTTGTACCAAGTGAATTGAGAACAGTGTCTATCCCATCGACAAAATCCTTCTTGTCAGTTTCAGTTTGAGCGGGCTCAGCTGGCTCCACGGCATAAGCCGACACAGCGATCAGGAGGGATAATAGTATTAACGCGATTGATTTCAGTTTGAGCATGTTGTGCCCCTTAGTGTAGACCCGCAACACCTTAGTGCCGTGTAAAAGTTAGAGATATTCCTGGAAATCGACTGGTGGCGTTGGGTATGCCTTAAACAGTACTTTACCGGTTTCGCCGTTGATTGATATTTCACCAAAGAGATCTTTGTTCTTAGAGACAATGAATTCAAAAAAACCATAGTACTCATCGCCATTATCTGTTAGCCTATAGCTCGCGCCAAGCCGCTCTGTCACGTCGAGCGCGATACTCATGGCGGTTCGCATACTCATCATCATCTTCTTGATGTGCAGTTTATCCCGCTCGGCCTGATTGCCATATTTGTGGTTCCACATCATCTGCGGGAAGCGCGACGGAAATTTTTTCATAGTCACCATGCCAAGTCTGGTTATCTGCAACGCGAACGCGACTTTACCAGTAGAAACTTCTTTGTAATAAATATAGTAATAACTACCAAACGATATGACACGTTTAAGCGTGAGCTCCTTGATGTTAACGCTGTCAAGGTATTCCATCGCACGGGTCTTCGCTTCTTTTATGTTTTTTATTGGTCGGATACGGAATTCAGGGAGCATAAGTCCGGCAGCAAGACGTCCTGATTTGGTGCTCGGCTTATGGAAAAATATCACCACAAGAACAAGCGCCATGAAAATGTTCATGATGATAAGGATGTTTATATTTCGAAGGTACTTCTTTTCTTTGGCATAAATCTCGTCTTCACGCATTCAAATATCCCATGTAATTCCTCGATTACTTTAATTCAAATTTTAATACTTTATCGTTTGTTTGTCAATCCAATTATAACATAATAATAGAAAAACTCGTAAAAGTATTGTAAACTAAAATAAATGTGGAGCTTTTTCAGCTTTTTGTACTCCCCCCCTCTATTGATGGTGGGCATGTTGGGTGATCTATCTACAAGGCTATTATTTGATTTCGGGTCTCAATATTCCGCCGGGTACTATCTGTTTTGTCTCTTCGGACAATTCCAACAAAAACGCGGAATGACCTTTCAATTTATCATCTTTAAGATTATCTACAGCGGTACGAAGTAGCTGCAAATACTTATCGCTGCTTTTGGCATCTCCAAGCTGGCGATGATAGTTCGCGGCCAAATACAGGTAATCCAGCTTCTGACCTTCTGACATTTCTTTTTTTAAGTATCCTTCAATCTCTTCGAGAGCTATCCGTCTATATTCATTTGCTTTTTTAATATCTCCCAAATCCTCATACCAGTATGCCAAGACTCTTATCAACCGGTTCCTAAACACGTCATCCTTCTTTCTAAGTTTATATATATTCTCTAGAAGCTCAAGTTTTGACTTAATATCCTTCTTACCTGTGTATGATTTAGTCAGGTATTCCCCTATTGTTTTTTTCTCTTCCTCTGATATTTCATCAAAGTCACCGATAAATCCTGTAAAACCAGAATCCTCACAAAACCATATCCCGCCATTATCTGTAAGTGGCCAAAAAACCAGATCATATTTAGAAGGCCAACTGTAAATATAACTACCATAGCTCATCGGTTCCTGAACGCCGCATCTTTTACACTCCATGATAGGATCGTCAACCTCGGTTTCTGCCCACGTGGTCGCAAAAACATTATGCGCGGCTAATACAATTACAGCTACAGTTAATATTTTGATTATTCTCATGTGAATTTGATCCTCCTTTCAGCACTTCGAGTTGAGCTTCATAGTTCAACGTAGCTATTTTTTCGCGGATTTCATCATGGCGATAAAGTTTTCAACGATAAATGGGTCGAACTCTGTCCCGGCACCCTTCCGCAACATCTCAAACACTTCATATTTTGATAAAGGTTTTCTGTACGGTCTGACAGTACTCAACGCGTCAAAAACATCCGCGACGTTTACCATAAGTGAGCATGGATGCACATTATAATCTTCTGGCACCTTCGGGTATCCAGTCAAATTATATTTCAGGTGATGCTCAAACGCTACCAAGATAGCCAGACGCGGCATACCAGACGTGTCGAACAGGTACTTCGCGCCTTGAAGCGGGTGCGACATCATAACATCCCACTCCTCCGGCGTTAGCTTACCGGCCTTGTTGAGTATCTCATCAGGGACGAAGGTCTTCCCGACATCATGAACCAGGGCCGCGATACCAATATCGTGCAACACATTATCATCCACCCCCATAAACTCAGCCTGCGATATAGTCAAAATACATACATTAGCCGCGTGTACGTAGGTATATTCATCGTATGATTTTAGGGTAGCCATTGATAAAAGTGGTGATAGTTCACTCTTGAAGGTCTTGATAAACTGCCCGACGATATCCTCAATACCAATGATGTTCAGTTTCTTATGCTGTTTCGCCGATATGTAAAAATCCTGAAGCCTTTCAAACTCCTCTTTGTCTATTAATACAAAGTCATCATCAGCTGCTTCCTCGCTTTTTACCTGATCGTTCTCATAAGAAGGCTCAGAACCGGCAATTTCAGCAGTAGAACCTCCCTGCTCGAAAATCATATCTATCTTTGAATCATCTCGAACTAGTTTTTTTCGCCGTATTTTTACTTTACCTATTTTTATATGCTCACTTGCCTTTGTGCTATCTTCTTGAAACACAATATTGAACGCGGAGAGAAACATGAGTAGCTCATAACGCTCGAGACCGCAGGTAAAGGTAAGTCTCTCCACCCCATTCCCATTCAACAACCTCGCCAGGTTAGATGAGCATGACGGTAGTTTTCCCACCTGAATATCTTTTACTATCAACTCGCCATCTACCACCATTATTGTTAGTTCATCTATTCCAACAGTGATTTTTTCAAACAAAGAGAGCGTTTTGTTTATAGACTTTTCGGTAAGGGGATGCCCTACCATATATAGCTGTGAGTTGGTAAAGGCAGCAGTAAGATTAATCAAAAAATTGTTTAAAGTTTTATTACCCATTTTAACCCACTATAAATATTTTTTACAGCTTTTTTGAATATCTTCATCTTTTATCTTTTTACACACATCAATAAGCTCTTTAATATCCTCACACTTAAACTGCGAAAGGTTGTTAAGTACTTCAAGTTTAAGTTCTTTATGTTTGCGCTGCAAAAAGAAACTTTTATCGGTTAGAATCTCCTTGAAGCTCGGGATAGCTCGACTGTCCCCCATCTTCCCAAGAGCTTGTAAGGTAATCTTCCTTTCCTTGATGTCAGAATCAAAAAATACGCTCTTGTGTTTTTTCAACTTGTCTAACAAAAAAAGCGTAAGCTCTGTTACTTTATAGGCCCCGGCAAGAATCATACATGAGTGTGAAAAGTCCTCGTTATCACTAGCCATCCCCCTTTTGAGAAAGTCTACCGCGTCGTGATCGTTAAAACTCAATACTGTTTTTATTACCTCAAGTTTTACAGTATGATGCTCATGGTTGTAACATTTTTTTATCTCCTCCATAAACTCTTCAGCACGAAGGTTACGCAACAGAGTGATCATATTTCTTACAAAATACCATTTATTATCATTTAAATGCTTCACTAAATAAGCGCTGACTCTCTTATCCATCCGCGATATCACATCAATATATGTACGCCTGGAATGCGCGGTTTTTTCTATGCTTAAACCCTTTAATAACGGTTTTATAGAGATATCCTGAAAAATCAGCAGAAGATCTTTTATGACCTCAAATTTCTCCTTGCCCCACTCTTTTAAACCATCGATCAACTCATCAGGGATCTTCAACTCCTTCACATCATCTATTTTGTCCCAGATGTCCTCCTTGCACTCTTCGCTGAAGTTATCAGATTCGATAATCGACATAAAAAAACTCCAGGCAATAAGCGCGGGCTCATACTGCCCTGTCTCAATAAAAAACAGACTATCCTCAAATATCCTCTCTATAATTCTTTTTAAATCATCATCATTTTTCTCATACTTCGCGATTATTATCAATGTTGAGGTGTATTTGATGTTAATCGATTCACCTGAAAACGTTTTCGCCGTTCTTGATACCTCATCAGGAAAATTTTCCTTGAACCTGGCGGCGCATTCTTTATCCCCGAGCTGGTCAAGAGATGACTGATATACGCTCGGAGTATACTCTTGCTGGTGATCACCCGACATAAGTCGCTTGAGGTTTTGCTTCAACTCATCCGGCGGAACTTCATCCTTCTTTTTTCTGCTATGTTTTAGAGGCATGGAATCAGACTTTAGACCGGAAAACTTTTCTAACAAATTAAGTATAGTTGTTGGTATCACCAGTTTTTCTGAGCTCACCTCCTGCAGGGCATCCATGATGACCTCATTTGAGAGGTCAGAAACAAAGTCCTCCATATTCTCAAGCTTTACGCTTTGACTCTTGAGAGTGCTACTCAAAAGCTCACGCCGTATCTCAGGCGTCAGCTCATTGGTAAAACCGGCAATATCCTTGATGTACGCTTTCTTTTGAGTATTGCTTAAAGTATCCTTTCTGCTCACCTCCTGCAGGTAATCAGTGATAGTCTCATCATATTTTCCATTACCGGAATTATGCCTGTATTTACTCTCACTTATCATCTTCGCCAGCATCCTGGGGTTTACTTTTATCATCTCTTTTTTTTGAGTTTCGTCAGAAGCGTCTGAATGAACATCAAGTGAGTTACCCATGAGATTATACACAAAAGAATCCCAAAGTGTCCCTGATGTGGCGTCGGCAGTTTTATCTTTCTTTAGTATCTCCTCTTCTGAGGTCAAATGAAACGCGTCATAATCAATCAAAGCAACAGAAACATGATGTACCTGATTTTGCGCCAACATCTTTGTTATACCACCCTTTGACGCTATCTCATCATCACTTGAAGATACAGTAAGCAGGAACTGGTTCAACTCTTCTATTGAAACTCCGTTTATGAAGATAACCGCCGCGATCATCTTACTAAACATTGCCCGGGCGAAGTCCTGATAAATCGGATTCCTAGGGTCAAGATAGTTCTGCTCTATTATCAATGTGTTTTTTGAGACACCAAGTGTGATTTCGCTTCTCATCCCGAATATCTCCTGCAAAAGCTTATATGCCTTCGATGTAGCTTTTTCTATTATGGGGTGGTCAAACGGGTATAATAATATATTTTTGCGGGATATATTCAGCTCTATGATCGCGCTTGACAATAACTTGGTGTCTAACTCAAGAAAACTGTCAATACACACTTCATTGTTTTTATTCTCATTATCAGTCATTTCTCGCCAGCCGATTTTACATTAATTAATAATAGTTTAACAAATATAACCGCGATTTAAACCTTTATTTTAATAAATATAAGATGATAATAATAGATACATTGGAGCAGTGCGTTAAAGTTCTGTACCGCTATGGAAACGATTGGGAAAACATTGATATGTTATTACTTCTTACCGATTAGCACTAAAACATTCAAGAGCAGATTCGCGTTTTCCACCATATCATTAACGTCGATCCGCTCCTCCATGGTATGTACTTTATCCATACCGGTAGAGAGTATCACTGACTTTATACCATGTTCATTGAATATGTTAGCGTCACTGCCGCCACCGCCCGGAAGAACATTAAGCTCTTTCCCCATCTCGGTAGCCGCGCGTTTCGCCAGCGTGATAAGCTGTTCATCCTCGTCGATATCAAAGTGCTCGTACTCCAGCTCTATCTCTGCCTCATATCGGGGAAGCTCCGCGTTTATCTCACTCTTCGCGTCCGCCACTGCACGCTCTACCGCCTTGCGCATACTGTCGGTCTGCGCTTTCAGCTTTTCTGAGGAGTGGCTCCGCGCCTCACCGCGCAGTTCAACATAGTCCGGTACGATGTTCGTCGCCTTCCCACCGCTCACCGTCCCGATATTCGTGGTGGTCTCGTGGTCTATCCTCCCGAGTTGCATCATGCTTATCGCTTGCGCCGCGATTTTAAGCGCGTTAACTCCCTTCTCCGGCTCAAGCCCCGCGTGCGCCGCCTTACCGAATATCTTGAAAGTTATGTCGTTCGCGCTCGGCGCTTTGTGCACGAGCGTCATAACGCCGCTCGTGTCAAGCGCGTAACATAGCTTCGCGTCGATCAAGGAGTAGTCGAGGTGCTTCGCGCCAAGCAATCCTACCTCTTCTGCCACTGTAAAAAGCAGCTCAATATCGCCATGCGGAATCTCCGCCTCCTTCAGCGTGCGTATCACCTCGATGATTATCGCTATACCGGACTTGCAGTCACCACCAAGCACCGTGCTACCGTCAGATGTTATAGTGTCACCATAGACCACCGGCTTGACGTTGTTCCCCGGAACGACCGTGTCAAGGTGCGAGCATAGAAGGATTTTTTTTGCCCGCGGATTATTGCCCGCGATTTTAATGATCAGGTTGTTCGTGTTGCTTTTTGTCTTATCCGAAGAGTCATCCACGATAATCTCATCGGCGAGGTCTCTGAAAATATCAGCAATGTACTCTGCGATCCTCTTCTCATTTTTTGACTCGCTCGATATTTTTACGAGGTTCAAGAACTCTGATTTCAGCCGATTTTTGTTTACGGTTAAGGTTTTCATGGTTGCTCCGTGCGATATAGTTAACAAAAAAAAGGCGCCGATTAAGCGCCTTTTTAGTTTGATCAAATCATGTCCCGATATCCCAGGAGCTTAGGTATTTCACCTGCTCCTCGGTGAGTTCGTCGATCTCGATGTTCATCGACCTGAGTTTAAGCTCAGCGACAGTGTCCTCGATATCCTTTGGTACATCGTAGACTTTATTCTCTAATTTACCTTTTTGCTTGACGCCATACTCAGACGCGAGCGCCTGTGTAGCAAAGCTCATATCCATAACGCTCGCCGGATGTCCTTCTGCCGCCGCGAGGTTTATGAGTCGCCCTTCCCCGAGAACAAAGAGGCTACGTCCATTATCCAAGATATACTCGTCAACAAAATTCCTTACATCTTTTATCTCTTCTTTCGCCATCTCCTTCAAGCCCTTGACATCGATCTCGACATCAAAGTGACCTGAGTTGCAGACGAACGCGCCATGCTTCATCAGTTTGAAGTGCTCTGTTCTGAGAACGTGAATATCACCAGTGAGAGTGCAGAAAAGATCACCGATCTTCGCCGCTTCGATCATCGGCATTACTCTGAATCCGTCCATAGCCGCCTCAAGCGCTTTTACTGTATCGACTTCTGTGACGATCACGTTCGCGCCCATACCGCG
>JAJRXV010000052.1 GCA_024276115.1 Deltaproteobacteria bacterium | reverse complement strand
CGCCATCGGGGTTGCGGTCGCTCTTGATCGGATCGCACCAGCAGAAGTTGTCGAGTCCGGCCATGTGGTCGATGTTCGCCCCGACGCAGACAGCGTTTCTTACCGCTTCATCTATCGCGCACGCCGCCATGTGGTAGGCATCTATATCGCTGAACTTCGGGCATAAGCCGTTGGAAACGACTATACCTTTGAACGAGTCGAGAACCGGTCTGATGACCGCCGCATCTGACGGACCGTCGTTCGCCACACCTACAAACGGTTTGACAACACTACCGGCTTGGACTTCATGATCATAACGCCGGACGACCGACTCTTTACTGCATACGTTTAATGATGACATTATTTTTGTCAGAGTTTCCTGAATGTCGATCGAGTCAGCCAGTGTCGGCTCTGAGTTCAGTGGTTTTTCAAATTTCGCTATGAGGTTCATTTCGGGTAAACCCTCATGCAGGAACTTCATGTCCAGATAAGCTACTGTATCGCCATTGTAGAGCATGTGAAACTTGCCCGAGTCAGTGAATGTACCGAGAACAGTCGCCTCGACATCCATAGTTTTCGCTAGGGTGAGAAATTCATCTACGTCCTCTGGCGGTATGGAGAGCGTCATCCGCTCCTGCGCCTCAGAGACGAGAATCTCCCACGGCTGAAGACCTTCGTACTTCAGCGGCGCGCGATCTAGATGTAGCTCGCACCCGTTGCAGTCCTCGGCCATCTCCCCGACAGAAGAGGAGAGTCCGCCCGCGCCGTTATCTGTGATGGAGCTGTAAAGCCCTAGGTCTCTAGCTATCAGCAGAAAGTCGGTCATCTTCTTCTGGGTGATCGGGTCGCCGATCTGAACGGCTGTCACCGGTGAGCCCTCGTGAAGTTCCTCAGATGAGAAGGTCGCGCCGTGGATCCCGTCCTTCCCTATCCTGCCACCGGTCATTACGATGAGGTCACCGGGGTTCGCCTTCTTTACGTGTGATAATCGTCCAGTGATCTTCTTTGGCATTATGGCACCGGTACCGCAGAATACAAGGGGCTTTCCGAGGAAGCGCTCATCAAAATAAATCGTACCGTTGATAGTCGGGATACCGCTTTTGTTACCGCCATGCTCGACACCTTTGACCACACCTTCGAATATTCTTCTTGGGTGGAGTAGTTTCGGTGGCAAAGTTTTTTCGTAAAACGGATCGGCGAAGCAGAAGACGTCCGTGTTGAATATGAGCCGCGCGCCAAGCCCTGTGGCAAATGGATCACGGTTGACCCCGACGATGCCGGTTAGGGCGCCGCCGTATGGATCAAGCGCCGAGGGGCTATTATGCGTTTCGACCTTCAGGACGACGTTGTGATTGTCATCAAAACTTATCACACCAGCGTTATCCTTAAAAACCGATAAGCAGAAATCATTCTCGCCCTTGTCACTTCGTATTTTTTTTGTAGCGCCGACGATGTATGTCTTAAAGAGATTACTGATATTAGTAGTCTCCCCGAATTCGTCAGTGTATTCTATGTTCGCGTTGAATATTTTGTGTTTGCAATGCTCTGACCAGGTCTGCGCGAGCGCTTCAAGTTCAACATCGGTGATGTTTTCGGTCAGCCCGACCTTACGGCGCGTGGCAATCACGCTTTCGTCAGTGAGGTGATCCCTGATGATCTTCATCTCTTTTAATGTGAGCGCGAGCAGACCATCTTTGCTTATTTTAATAAGCTCATCGTCAGGTATCCGCAGGTTTATTTCGTTTACCTTCGCTTCTGTTGTTCCGCTAACCTTCGGCGCAACAGCCTTGAAACCGCCTTTTTCTTTAAACTCCTCAAGCGACATGACACCGTAGCTCTGGATCAGCTCGTTCGCGAGCAGGTCAGACGCGATACTTTTGACTTGTTCACGTGTCAGTCCCCCTTTTATCAGGTAGTGGTTCGAAGTGTAGACACCTTCACCGCTATTGAATTTTTTGTTGAGGAAAGTACTGACAGCCTCTTTCGCCGTCCTTCCGACGTTGTCAGTAACCCCGGGGAGAAACCCTACCGCTACAATATAATCGAAATCTGTAGAGGCCGGTTCATTGATAGAGTAGTCCTGAATAACCGGATCAAGCAGAGGTCCGCGGGCTACATCAAGAATCTGCTGTTCAGAAAAGTCCCCATCGATCGTATAAATATCGTTGATCCTGACGCTAGAAACATTGATGTGCAGGTAATCGGCGATCTGCTTTTTTACAGATTCACCTCGCACATCTATTATTTTTGGTTTTAAAACGATTTGGATAGTATTTATCATATTGTTATATTTTAAAGTGTTGCAGTTCCTCTTTTAAGGCGCCTGACAACCCTTGCAATCTCCTTACGACTTTTAGTAGTTCATTATTATTGTTAATATTCCTGGCTGTTATCTCTTTGATTACTTTAGATTCAGCTACAATGTTTTTCGAGTCCCTCGCTTCTGCTGAAATCGAAGTATTGATAGAATCAATATTATTGATTATGTCATTAATAGCCTTTGAAACATTATTACTCTGTTCACTTTGCTCAAAAATACTTGTCTTAGTCTTAGTGGTGATATCAGAAATACTCTCTGTCATCTTCATAATATGCTCACTCGCGTTTTTCTGCTCATTTGTCGCCTTGACAACATGAAACACCATCAGCGCCATCTTCTCGGTTGAATCATTGATAGCGTCAATCTGTTTTGCCTGCACAGTAGAATAGTTCATTATGTCAGTTGTCTTTTTGAGCGAAATATCCGCGCTCTCATGAATCGACTCAAACGCGTAAACAACATCTTTGGTCTGCGTGACCCCCTCATTGACGTTTTCGAGCCCGACATTCGCGGCTTTGATAGACATATTTATGAATGTCTGGACACCTTGAATAATATCGGTAATCTGCCTTGTAGACTTCGCCGTTCTATCGGCAAGAGCCTTGATCTCATCGGCTACAACAGCAAACCCTTTACCATGCTTGCCAGCTTGTGCCGCGAGTATCGCGGCATTTAGAGCCAATAGGCTTGTCTGCTCAGTAACATCCTCAATAACAGTCAATATTTCACCGATCTGATCTGTGGTCTTCCCGAGCTCTTTGATTGTCGCCGCGGTCTTCCCGACAGACTCTTTGATCTTGTCCATTCTCGCGCTCATTTTTTCTACAGCTCTCAAGCCGGATTCAGAGGCGTTAGTCTTGACTCTTTCAGAAAGAGAACACGCCTCTTGAGAGATATCCGCGATAAGATGAATAGTCTTATCTATCTCTTTTGTCGAGGTAGTCGTATTTTTCATATAAATGGATAGTTCGTCGGCATTGTTGGCAATCTCCTTGATAGAGCTATTCATCTCAATGATTGAGCTTGAAGAGTTATCTATCGATTCAGAAAGTTTATCAGCGCCCTGAGTCAGGACTTTGATAGAGGAGACGATTTTGCTCATCGCGGAGGAGGTAAGCCCGGCAGAAGATGATAGCCCTTGGATATTATTCACGATCACCTGCATTGCTTCGTTCATCTCCATAACAGAATTAGATGAGCTGTCAATAGAAGCTGACTGCTCATTCATCGAATCAGATAGTTCTTTTGAGGTCATCTCAATAGCGTCTGTGGCGTTGGTAATACCCTCAGAAGTTGAGAAAATCTTATTGACTATCTCCCGCAACTTCCCGGTAATAGTATTAATAGAGTCCGAAAGCCCGTCAAACTCAACAAAAGAGCCTCGTTCTACGGTTTTTGTCAGATCACCATCAGCGATCTGCTCTGATACCGCGACAATATAATCAATGGGTCTCACAATAGCCTTTATGAGTATCATTGAGAGTAGTATCCCGATAGATGTGATAAGAACAATGAAGAGTATAACAGTCCATAACACGGATACTAAGTGTGTACGTATCTGTTCGAGAGAGAATACCACGACCACACTGCCTACCTTGACTCTTTTTGCTTCCTTCGTCTTATTTACATAAGACTCGGGTACATCGTCAATCATCTCAAACGACGATGTGTCAAGGTATACAGAACTAGAGGTTAGCAAAAATTCTTCACCCTCATATTCGAAATAATCATACCTTGGGTTCTCGACAGTTCTAATCGCGTCGAGAGTATCCAGAGGTAATTTCAGCTTGATCTGATTTTTTTTTCTGACAACCAGCTCACTACCATTCGCGCCGATGAACGTTACCAAAACAACATCTTTTTCGGTAAGCGATTTATCAGCTAGTTTGCTAAGCTCACCTGTTTTCTCATCATAAACATCATTTTTGCTGAACTCAGCAAGGTTCTTTACAACAAGGAGCCCCTTTTCCTCTAAAGATGATTTTACGATTTTTGAGGTGTTCAGATGAAGATAAACCCCGAAGATAATCCCTGTAAGCAAAAACAACGCTACAATTAGCATTGGTAACAGGAATTTTATGCTAAACTTCTTTTTCTTCAGGTTAAAAATCATTAACCGCATACCCTTTTTAAAACTTCTTTATACGCTTCCTCAACATTTCCTAAGTCTCTTC
This sequence comes from Deltaproteobacteria bacterium, assembly GCA_024276115.1. Taxonomy (GTDB): domain Bacteria; phylum Desulfobacterota; class JAJRXV01; order JAJRXV01; family JAJRXV01; genus JAJRXV01. Next base: position 13,350 of record JAJRXV010000052.1, on the reverse strand, counting down.
TGAACCTGTCCTTGTCCATCTTTGCCCCTGTCTCTTTATCCCACAGGCGGCAGGTGTCAGGAGATATTTCATCCCCGAGATATACTACCCCTTTATGCAAACCAAACTCAAGTTTAAAGTCAACAAGCGTAAGGTCTCTTTTGTCGAAGTATGTTTTCAGAATACCGTTGATTTTTTGAGCATACCCGCTTACTTTATCAAGCGTATCTTTTTCAACAAGTTCTAACACCTCTATGTGAGAGCAGTTGATCAACGGATCACCGAGATCATCATCTTTCAGATAATACTCGAGTACCGGTCGTTTAAGGACATAGCCTTCTGCCAGCCCGGTTCTTTTTGAGAGACTGCCAGCAACTACATTCCGCATGACTACCTCGATCGGTATGATCTCAAGGCTCAGGCAAAGCATCTCACGCTCACTTAATATTTTTACAAAGTGTGTCGGGATACCGTTCTCTTTTAAGAGTTCAAACAACTTTGATGATACTTCGTTGTTTACTACCCCCTTGCCGATTATTGTGCCTTTTTTCAGTGCGTTGAACGCGGTAGCGTCATCCTTAAAATACTGTATGATCAAATCTTCATCATCAGTAGAGTAAACAATTTTCGCTTTCCCTTCGTACAGGGCTTCTTTCTTTTCCATGATTTTGGTCTCCAATTATTAAAATAAAAATTTATTGTATATCAAAACATAGCATACTTTTGTTACAATTTAAACTTATTTTTGACGGGCGCACTTGTTTTTTCAAGCAGTTTTAATCCCCCAGCGGTTTTCCGCCAGATTTAAACGTCCTTTCTACGTAAGACAAATATCCAGTAATCTGACTTTGGCGCGTAACCAGCGACGTCATCATCCCACAGGTACGTCGTCTCCCCATTCAGAGGAATGTCTATTATCCCGACTTTATCGTAATGCTCTGTTGTGTATTCCTTAACCCAGCCGAAAATAAGGTTAAGGGATTTTGGTTTCATCATCCATGATGTCTGTATCCTTACATACACAATATATTTTGGTCGCGCCTGTTCTATCTGAGCTATCATCTCCGCCTGCATCTGAAACGCTGAGGGAGTTTCCCCGGTCAATGGATACATTACTATATGGCTCGTCGCTGACCTGCGCTCTGAATAAAAATATATCTGCGGTTCAGAGCCGACTACCGCGATAAGGTCATCAGACGAAGTACTGTTTTTGATATACTCCCCGATCCGCTTCGACTCAATAAAGGGGTTCATAGAGTACACGGATCGTGACACCTCGTCAGGAGTCAAGGAAAACATGTATTGTTTTTCTATAAATATAATGAACAGTATTAAAAAAGATACAATAAGAGTCGGTATTAAGTTTTTCGCCAGGCGATTTTCAAATCTCGCGCAAAGAGTGAACAGGTTTTTCGCGCCAACCCCAGCGCCAAGAGCTACTCCGGGGAATAATAGTATAAAATAGTGCGGTCTGAAGTATAGCCCCAATGCACAAGCTAAAAAAGAAAAGAGCAATAAGAGCGCGAGGAAGATACCTTTGGGGAGTTTTTTTTTATCCCTAAGTAAAGACACAGTTCCAAACAACGACAGCAGGAATATCGGCGCTAGAGGATACAGCCATCTGGTAACCAATATATAAAGGATATCAATTCCCTCAGAAAGTGACACAGCCGAGCCATAAAGGAGAGCATACTGAAATGTCCAGTATATGAATTCATTAAATAGCCCGGTAATGATAAAAACAAAGGAGAGCAGAGAAAACGGTATCACACTACCCAAAACAAAATAAAGAATCGGGCTCACACTTTTGACCGAGTGCGGTTCACCTTTTCTGAAGTACTCATAAAGTAGATATAGCCCGGAAAAAGCGATGAAAAAAAGCGCGGGCTGTTTGATTATGAAAGCTGTACCAAACAAGAGACCGCTTAAGAAAAACCTCTTCAACGCCTTTGATTCTATAGCGTAAAGTAGCATTAACAAGCCAGCGACAACTGGCAACAAAAGCAACGGTTCCGCGTTCGTCGTAAAACCAAAAACACTCTTGCTGAGCGACATTATGGCGAAGCTCGCGCTTGCGATGGCTCCGACTTTGGGGTCAAAAAGTTTTCTACCGAGAAAAAAAACAAGTACAATAGTAGCTATGTTAAAAAGCATCAGCCCAAGGTGTATACCAGTGACCGAATTACCAAACAAAGTGAGAAAAACAGCGTATATAGCGTGAAGCCCGGGCATTTTTAGGTCATACGATTTAGTGTATGGCGGTATCCCATCAAGAAGCAAGCGCGCGGTATAGGCGTACTCCCCTTCATCACGCTCAAGCGGTACATCAAGCAGGCGCACCCTGATAAAAATTGTAAATATCATGATAATAGCTAAAAGAAGATAGCTACCATATTCGGGGAACTTCTCCTTAAAACCATTAGATGGTTTCTGTTGACCTGTCATTTGTCCTTCTTAGAAGCGGTAAGGTGGCGCGATTAGGTTAAAGAATACTATTTTTTTTCGTCCTCATCATTTTCAACTATCTCAAAATGTAAGACCTCAAAGTCTTCATCTACTTCTAGCGATAGCTTGGAGTCATCCTTCTCTTCAGGCTTGCTCTCTTCTTCGGTCAACTCTTCATCAATGCCTATAAAGTCTGAAAGAAAACTCTCAGCTTCATAATTTATTTCCGCATCATCGCCTGTTTTTTTGTCATCAGCCTTTATTTCTGCTGTCGGCGCGGAGTCATCGGCACCAATAAAATCAGTCAAAAAGTCCTCCGCCTCAGAATTTACATCAGCCTCACCAAGTGTTGTGTCGTCAAATGACATTACTTTGGACTCTTCTGGCGCTCCCAATAAAGACTCATCTTCTACGTCAGCTATGGTAACCGGCTCAGACTCCTTGAACAACTCTTCGGCTTCGTCATCAGGCGTGCTGGTAACATTATAAAATGACTCCTCATATCCGAAGTCTTCTATCCCCTCCTCAGCTTCTTTCTGGCTTTCTGAAAACCGGTCAACCGCGGTGATCTTTATCGAGTCGCTTCCATCGCCTTTTATTTCATCTTTATTGTCTCCAAAAAGACCGTCAAACTGTTCGTCAAACACCTCTTCGGAGAGGTCGTTAACTGCTGTATCAGCATTAACCCGCGCCGCATCAGCCTCATTTTTTTCTCTAGCATCTTCCTTCTTTTTCTTCTTCTGCTTGCGCGCATACTCTTTTTCAGCTACTTTGCGTGATATATTTCCCTTTATTTTAGCTAACAGTCCGGGTTTCGCTTCCTTTTTTTCTTTCTTTTTCTCTTTTGTTAGAGGGACAGTAAAAGAGTCACCTTTAGAACCAAGCTCCTCTTCTGTGAAAAGGTACCCACATCGCTTACATTTATCTAAAAATCCGAAGCTGGTAAAACCACATTTAGGACATTTCATGTTATCGTCTTTCCTTTATGACTGATTTATGTAATTTTTTCAACCTAACAAGCTACTTATCGTCTTATTTTCTGCCTTCGCTCAAGCGGCAAAGTGACCGTAACAGTCGTACCGCTACCGGGTATACTTTCTACCTCGATAGCACCCTTGTGCTCATCTATTATAATGTGCGCCTTCGCGAGCCCAAGCCCTACCCCTGACATCTTTGTCGTATAAAACAGGTTAAATATATCGTCTATCTTATCTTTAGGTATACCACAACCAGAATCTATGACCCTGACAACACAGTTAGTATGATTATCACATAATGTCTTGATTGTCAAAGTCCCACCTGTAGGCATTGCCTCAACAGCGTTCTCAAGCAGGTTATACATCATCTCGACAAGATACCCCACATCGAGGTAGAGCGCCGGCATAGTCGGGTCATACTCTGTAATAACCTCAATGTTTCTGAGGCTCCCCCCCTCGAGCATTTCAAAAGCAGTCTCAAGGACATTTTCGATACGCCCTTTCTTAAAGTTCGCTTTATGTAGCTTTGTAAAGTGGACATAAGTCTCAATATCCTTTACCATAGCCTCAAGCCGTGAAACATCTTCAACAATCACCTTGAGATAGTTCCTGAAGGGGAAATCCTCCCCGACCTTCTTGAGCATACGCCGCGCGAACCCTCCGATAGAAATAAGCGGGTTCCGCACCTCGTGAGCCACGCCCTCGACAACCATACCAAGGGTCGCTAGCTTCTCCTTATCTAAAAACTTCTCTTCAAGCTCACGCTGTTTGGTAAGGTCTCTGATAACTACAACAATACCTTCATCCTTAGCATTATCATCTTTTATTATTGAGGTTTGAAGTTTCCCCGGGAAAGTCGTGCCATCAGCACGCTCAAAAAAAAGAACACCAGAATAAGAACCACTATCCATCGTCTCCTCAATAAATATTGGAGCGCACTTATCTTTATTTGCCAGCAGACATAAGACACCAAAATCCCTGCCAATAATAAAATTCCGCTGATACCCCCATAACTGCTGGGCCTTTTTGTTAAAAGAGAGTATCTTCCCATCTTTGTCGAGTGAAATAGTGGCTATCTTTATATTTTCAAAAAGGTGGTACAAATATGTCTCAGAACGATAATGTTTTCTCTTAAGTAGCTTCCCCTTCTCCTTGATACGACGATTATACAACAGATTATTAGTCTTTTTAATCACTATATCTGGATTTAAAGGGAGCTTAAAGAAAGCGTCCACCTTAGACCGCAACTCGGGGGCAACGCTGTTTTTGCTTTCTGCGCTCATACAAATAATTGGTTTATTAATGGTATTGCAGGCGTATTTTATTATTGACGCACTGTCAACAGTCGGGGTATCTGAGCCGATCACTATTAACGATGGGTTCTGGTCTATCATGACATTTAAGGCTTCGAGACCATCTCGTTGATTGTAGACAGTATACCCCTCCTTCACCAAAAAATCACTAAAGAAAGAATATACCTCTTCTGAGTTATGAATGACTAATACAGAGTCTGACATAAGCATTCCTTAAAATACATTATTCCCTTTAAATATTACCCCTTTTATCAATATTGTCAACTATGATTGTGCTACAATTATGATAAAACAATAAAAATTATGGGAAAAAGTCAGGAGTATGGCTGTTTGATCAGGCTAATAAAGTACAAGATTAAGCACAACAGTTCTAAGAATGTTTTGGGTTTTGACAATAAAAAAAAACCGAAAGAGCCATGCCTAAGTGCCTGGAGGGTGTGAGTAAGACAGGCATGACCCTAACGGTTTTATCACTACTTCAATAAATAATATTTAGATACCAAGCTCTGCCCGCTTCTTGTTGATATGAGCTTCTATACCGTCGGCAATCGCTATGGGATCGTCTCCGACAGCTATTTTACCACCAGTAAGGCCTTCTACACCTTCTGTAAGCAACCCTACGAGTTCTGGCGCGCCAGTAATCGGTGGGGTCGGTGAAACATGTGTATACAGTCCAAAAGCGACCGCGAAAAACGCGTCGATAACAGCTTTTTGTTCGAGGTACTCTGGAGCGGTAACAGCTACCGGTAGTTGAGCAGTATCAACACCCAGCGCATTCGCGATAGCGGTCACGAGGTTAGCGATCCTTCCGGTGTCAGAGCATGTACCAAAGCTCAAGACCGGCGGTATACCCAATGATTTACATACGCCCTGGAGCTTTTCGCCCGCGATATCATTCGCTTCTAGCGTTGTCAGACCGGCTAGCTGTAGAGCTGCGTTACCACATCCGGCGGAAATGATAAGTATATCCCGTTTTATCAACTCTTTCGCCAGTGCGATCGAGAGTGCGTCCTGAGGGCCGTTTGTCAGAGTTGTACAGCTTATCAGAGCGACAACCCCCTTGATAGCGCCACTTTTTATAGCGTCGAGAAGAGGTGTCAATGATCCACCAAGAACATCTAGTACTGCCTCAGTTGAGCAACCGACGATAACTTCTTGAACATTATCCACCGGGTGAGAAGGTTTATCCTTCCTGTCAGTGTAGTTTTTCAAGGCGATCTCAATAAGTTCTTCTGCTATCGCTCTCGCTTTTTCAGGAGCATAATTTAAACGTTTATCCACTCCCTGGAGCGCGACAAGTTTTGAAACCGGTACTATCTGCGCGTTATATTTTTCAGCGTAATCATTTAATGTAGGTGTTGTGCAGTTCATATCCGCCGCGAACACATCTACTGTTCCGGTCGCGAGAACAAACTCCTCATTAATCCAGTTACCTGTCATACCGACAAATACATCATCAACCTCAAAACGCTGAATAAGCTCCTGCCCTGTCTCAATAGAACCAACAATATGTATGCCCTTCGCGCCGAGTTGACGCGCTTTCTCGTTAAAGCTCGGGTTGTCTTTCACCACCTTGATCAAAGCGGCGCCGACAAAAGGCTCGTGACCATTTACGACGATATTTACGTAGTCTTTGTCAAGTATACCGAGATCTACATATGATTTATGCGGCTTTGGTGTACCAAAGAGTATATCGTGGCACATCTCAAGCGGAACAAGCGCGCCATAAGTTGAGGCGACACCAAGTCGCAACGCCTTCAACGCTAGAGAAACGTAGTCAGAATCGACATTTGTCATAGCTGATGTTGATGCGCTCATTATTTCATGAAGAGGCCCCCCCGGGAAGATACCAAGCTCTCTCCACTTTGCCTTTCTGGCTTCTGGGGCAAAGACCTCTACCATCTTAGACTCAGAGTCGCTGTCAAGGTTAATCTCTGCTATTATAAGGTCAGCGACATCGTTAGCTATCGCGTTTACGTCTCTGTTGGTGTCGATACCGAGCGCGGCGGCATAATCTTTTAGTTTAGCTGGTTCTTTAATACTGAATATATCACTACCATTCGCGGCGGCTTTTAAGGTCTTTGCGCACTCGACAGCATGGTATGCGTACGCCGCGATACCCATGATGTTTCTGTGAAGCATATTTCTCATGGCGATGGAGTTTGCGTCAACACCACAAACACCCCTTGGAGCTTTTTTTGAGATTCGACACGGTCCAAGCGAACATAGCTGGCAACTTACACCGGCAACACAAAAACCGCAACGGGTCCCCTGCGCGTCGAAGCGCTCAGCTAGGGTACTCATACCATCAGCCTTTGTTTTTTCATGCATTTTTAATATGCTCTCGTGAGCACTGATCTTTTCCATTAATGCCTCCTTGTATACAAATATTTTTATTTTAAGATGATTTAATTATAGTTTTTTTTGAGCCAATGTCCTTGACTTAAATCAAAAACAAATAATAAACCATTTCTTAATTGGAAAATATATAAATTAAACGGTATAGGAACAACTAAAAATGATACTAACAGTTATTTTTTTTGTTGCAAAAAAAAACCGACTCTGGTAAGAAGGGTAACACGTATTACAGAGTTGTCTACCCTTATTTAATTCTAATTTTACACTCGGTGGAGCCCCTGTCAGACGATTTACTCAAAATTACAAGGAGATACCCATGTTAAACAAATTAAGCAAACTTTTTTCACGTATTTTTATCATTTTAGTAGCGATATCTATTTTCACAGGCATAAGTAGTACAGTAAAAGCTGAAGATACCGTCGTTATTGTCAATGGCGAAAAGATCTTAAAACAGGATCTTGACAGCAACATTAAAGCAACCATGCAAAGATATAGTATGCTAAAACTTGACAAAAATCAAGAAGATGAGATGAAAATAAAAATACTTGAGTCTATGATCAATGAGGAGCTCATGTTCCAGTATAGTAAGGAATTCATAAAAGAAGGCGAGGAAAACGCGAAGAAGAGAATCGACGAGAACTTAAAGCAGTTTGGAGATGAAACTAAGTTTATCGCGGAGTTAAAGAAGAGCAACCTGACTCTTGATCAATACAGACAACGGCTGGTCAGACTTTTTACTATCCAGGGGTATGAAAACGCGAAGATAATGCCAAACATCAAGATAACTGATGATGATATTACCGCTCATTACCAGAAGCAGAAGCTTGAGGTCAAAGCAAGTCACATTCTCTGTAAAGTAGAGCCGGACGCCTCTGCGGAAGAGAAGGCAAAAGTGCTGACCAAGATAAAAGGGATTCAGGAAAAACTTAAATCAGGCGAAAGTTTTGAAGAACTCGCAAAACAAAACTCTGACTGCCCTTCAGGAAAGCAAGGTGGAGATCTTGGTTTCTTTGGGCGGGGTAAAATGGTTAAGCCTTTTGAAAAAGCCGCTTTCAATATGCCTAAGGGCGGCGTGAGTGATATAGTTGAGACCCAGTTTGGCTATCACATTATTAAGGTAACAGATATTCAGGACAACAAGTCCCTTAAGCCGATGGAAGAAGCAAAGGAGCATCTGAAAGCTGAAATACTTCAAGTAAAGCGTAAAGAAGCAATCAAGGAACTACTGAAAAAGTTAAAAGATGGCGCTAAAATAAAAAGATTTTAGTAACTCGATACAAGTAAATAATCTTCAAAGGAGAAGGAAATGTTAAGCAGAAGAAGTTTTAAGTTATTTTTTATAGTCACAATATCAGCCTTATTTTTAAGCATCTCTATAATAAGCTGTACAAAAGAGGATAAGCAGAGTAAACAAAATAAACCAGAAGTAAAAAAAGAAACCGTAGCCGCGACAGTCAATGGTGTCAACATAAGCAACAGCGCTGTTGAAAAGATCATAAGCCAGCAAAAGGCAAGATGGGCTACTCAGATGCCGGGGCAGGCTGATTCACCCGCAAGGCTAAACGAGCTTCGTAAATCTGTTATTGATGAGTTAATCGAAAAAGAGCTTTTATTCCAAAAAGCTAAAAAATATATTGATGACAAAGGCGCTCATGAAGAGGCAAAAGTAGCGTACAATGAATTGATACAACGTTATGGCGGTACAGATGAAGCACTCGCGAGCACAGCTAAAACAAGCGGTTTGAGCTTAGAGGAGTTTAAGGAAGTAATCAATAAAGCTGCCACATTACAATATTTTGTTGATAGTAAGATATTGCCGTCGATCAAAGTTGACGATAAAACTATCAAACAGTTTTATGATGATAGTATGAAAGAGATAAGGGCTAGCCATATACTTTGCAATAGCAAGCCGGGTGACACTGATGAAGAGAAAGCCGCCGCGCTGGCTAAGATAAAAAATGTCCAGGAACGCTTGAGCAAAGGGGAAAAATTTGAGGATCTAGCTAAAGAGATATCAGACTGCCCAAGCGCTAAAAAAGGTGGCGACCTCGGATTCTTTGGTCGGGGTAAAATGGTCAAGCCTTTTGAAGACGCTGTATTCTCAATAAAAGTCGGCGAAATGACCGATATTGTTAAAACTCAGTTCGGTTATCATATAATCAAGCTGGTCGAAGAAAGAGCCAGCACTAAAACAGGCACTTTTGATAAAGAAAAAGAAGGTATCAGGGCATTCTTACAAAGACGCGAAGTCGGTTCAGCTCTAGCTAAAATTGTTGAAGATATGAGAAGCGTCGCTATGATTGAAATAAAAAAATAACTTAATCAGAAATATATTGAGAAACTATGAAACAAAACAAGAAAATAATTTTAAGTATGTCAGGCACAGCGTTCGATTTTCTGTACCCATGGATAATGCAGGGAGCGCTACCGAATTTTGAGAAAATATTCAATAAAGGCGCGACCGGTAGTATTAGATCTGTCTCCCCACCTCTGCACTCTGTTGCGGCCGCGACCCTCTTGACCGGTAAACACTCAGGTAAGCATGGTATTCATGACATATTAAAGGGCGACTCCGCGTCGATGACTACCATTGATGATATCAGCTGTGAGTCTCTCATCGATATTTTGGAGAAGCATGAAAAAAAGAGTATCTTTCTGAATATACCTTTAGCAAGCAGTAGCAAGTATGAAAACGCTATAATCATCAATCGCCACTCCTCATTAAAAAGCGGGCGTGAGGAGCTGTTCGTTCACCCTGAAAGCCTGAAGAGTGAGCTGAAAAAAAACCTGAAGAATTTCGATGTGTACGTTGAAAAAGACTTCGACAGCCGTAAGTTAAGTAAGATTTTGAAGGATCTTTACCGTTCGCTTGAGATTCAGACATCGACTATACTCTACATGCTAAAGAACAAGGAGCTAGACCTGCTGGTCGCGGCGTTTAATGAAATCGACAGCTTGCTTCACCTGCTCTGGAGCTATTCTGACAGACATCACCCGGAGTTCGACGAAGAAAGCGCGGTAGAGTTTAAAGACGAAATACTAAATTTCTTCAAAAAGCTTGATGAAAAGATTGGCTCAATACAAAAAGCGGCTGGGAACAACGCGACTCTCGTGATCATTTCCGATTTTGGAATGATCCCTGTCTCTCACATAATCGATATAAACGCGTGGCTGGCTCAAAACGGCTATCTGGTCTTTAAGGATGGTGTGAAGTACCACCACGACGGCATATTTTTCAACAATCAATGTACGCTAAAAAGTAACTCCAGTAAATTCAGCCTTGCTCAGCTCAAACATGAGAACGACTACAAGAAGCGTTTTGACGCCTTCGCGCACCGCTTCATCTCGCGTGATGATATCGATTGGTCGCGTACAAAGGCGTTTTCTATCGGAAGTTATGGTCAGATATATATCAACCTGAAAGAAAAATATGAGCATGGAATTGTTTTAAGTGACGAGTACAACGCTCTTCTTATGGATATCAAGATGAAACTCGATTGCATAAGAAACCCTGATACTAAGTATAATTTATTTGACGCAATAATCACAAAAGACAACCTGAGTGGTGACGCTGTGGCTAATGCCCCTGATATCTCTATGGTAATGGGGAACTCTACTTACTACCCATTCTCATCGCTCAACCCGGAAAACGCGGTGCTATATCAGTCTTTGCTCTCAACCTTTACCGCGCATCAGACTGAAGGTCTTTTTATGGCTATCGGTCCTGATATAAAAGCCGACGCTCACATCAGCCACGCGCATATTGTAGATATTGTCCCGACTTTACTATACCTTTTCGGTATCGATATCCCTAGCGATATTGATGGAAAAGTTATAACAGAAGCGATCAAGCAAAGCTCTCTAAAGAAGAAAAAGGTATTGGATATTTTAAAAGTTTCGGAGGCGAAAACTAACCTGTGGCAACAGATGAAACCAGTAAAAGCCGGAGCCTAAAAACAGATGACACCTCTGTCCTGACACTCATCTACAAGTTTCATCCAATCGTAGGGGGCGCGGAAAGACAGGCGAAACTTCTTTGCCGATCGCTACTTGAGTCAGGCGTAAACACATTTATCATGACCGCGCGCCTTAACAAACTCCCAGCAAAAGAAACCATAGACGGAATTGAAGTAATCAGAACCAAAGTTGTCAGCAAGGATAATAAAATCGCGGGCTTCTCTTACGCCTTTTCGCTTTTTATCGCTCTTTTTAAACACCGGAAAAAAATCAAAATAATCCACTCACACATTATGACACTGCCTGCGATGGTAGCGACTCTCTTCGGGAAAATATTCAGAAAACCAATAATAGTCAAAGTATCCGGTGGTGGAAATAACGGCGACATACAGCAGCTGAAAAACTCATTCATGGCAAAACAGAAGATTGTATTCCTGAAAACCGCTGACAAATTCATCAGTATTTCTAGCGAAATAACAAAAGAGCTCATTGAGCTCGGGATAGACGAAAAAAAAATAGCATCGATACCAAACGGCGTCGATACCGGCATATTTACACCGAACGAAAATAAGTCCGCGGCGAGAAAAAAGATCGGTATCGAGGATCGATTGACACTATGCTATGTCGGAAGACTGGTGCGGGAGAAGAACGTGTTCTTGATGTTAAGGGCCTTCAAGCGCCTCACTCAGGAGCATACAGTGAATCTGCTGATCGTCGGTGATGGTTACTGCCGCGATGATATGAAACGTTTTATTACAGAAAATAAAATTGGCGCGCTGGTGCGGATGATCGGTAACGTGAAAGATGTTGAGAGTTACATAGCCGCATCTGCGATCGGTCTCCTTCCATCACTGCGCGAAGGCCTCTCCAACTCAATGCTTGAGATGATGGCGTGCGGCGTTCCGGTGATCGCCTCAAAAGTCGGTGGCGCGTCAGACGTGATAGAGAACAATATCAACGGTCTGCTTTTTGATAGCAACGACGAAGACGCGCTGTTTAAGCACATGGTAGCGCTTGTCACCGATGAGGAGAAGAGAATGCGTCTCGGGGAAAACGCTCATAAAACTATAACCGAAAAGTACAGCATAAAAAAAGTAACTCAAGCTTACATCGACCTGTATGAAAGCCTGTAAGACGTTTTTAACCTACTCGTTATTATTCTGATTCAATCTGCTATAAAAAGAAGAGAAATTGATGACTTTTTTGCTTGGGGTATAATTGTTGAAAAAATCATGAAGCCTCTTACCGCATTTACCTTTTAATGAGTGGAACTTGATACCAAAAGTATAGTCATCATCGCTTGGTAGGTGTCGTATTTCTCCAGGGATGCAAAGTAGACTATCTTCGATCGCGAATTTAAGGCTTCTGTACTTGTCACCCTGCTTGATAATAGTCTCAAGCAAACCTATCTGTTTGTTTTTATTTACACTATCAATTTGATCAGGTATGAACCCCAGCCCGCCAAGGCTGATATCAGTCACTCGTCCTTTTATCTTGATCCCTGAGAAAATCCCAGTGGTCAACTCTAGCGTATTCTTTACCGCACCGCTAAAATCGATGCGCGGCAGTGATCTTTTATCGTCGAATGTCACAGAAGCAGGAAGATTAAATTGAAACTCGCCTTCTTTAGTGATCAGATTTACAAATGAATCGAAGCTGTATCTAATGGAATTTATTATGAAAGATATTTTAAGGTTTTCGTTCTTTTTAAAGTAAACATCATCTTCAGTTTTTAGTGTGATTTTATTAAGACCTTCGTTGATTGCAGTGACTCTTGAACTGACACAGTAATTATGGTTCAGACGCATGATACAAACATTCATGCCTTTTGATAATAGGTAATAAAAACAGCCGAGTATATCCCTAATATTTATCAAGTCAAGCGGGCTTATACCAGCTGACTTTATACCTTCAGAACTGGTTAGAAACATTTAGTCCTCCCCAAGTTACCCCAACCACGATTTGAAAAAGAATACCGTATTTCCCCATTGAATGTCAAGCAAAATATTATAAATCTTTTACGAAAATTCCACATACGTACACAGCCCACTATACCTTTGACATTACTAACAAAATCTGTTAACTTTCAGAATAAAAAGCATGAGAGGAAGCGAGATGACAACAACAAAAAATAAAAAAAATGATATTGCAAGCTCCTGTTCATCCATAGATACCAAATACAGCATAAACAGAGAGTACAGAGTATTAGGGATAGGTCTACTTTCTTACGCGGCCTTTTTGTACATATTCGCCGAGGATATGAAAGGTGAATTCTTCCACACTCTAAGTCCTGGATTCAAAAGCAGTTTTTCATATATCTG
>JAJRXV010000051.1 GCA_024276115.1 Deltaproteobacteria bacterium | reverse complement strand
TGTTATTAACTCGGCGATTAAATATATAGCTTTCACGCCACGTCATTCCCGAAGTGGTAATCGGGAAACCATGACTAAAGGTAGTGTTGCCAAATAGACAAATTTGCGTATTTTCAAAAAATCTGTCGCTGTAAGTACCTGTAAAAAGGAGCGAGCCGCTCTGCCGGGGGGCGACCAGCATCGCGATGCTCGGGAGTTTAGGGGGGATCCCCCCCCTAAAGGTGGATTGGGCAACAGGCCCTTCATGCTCTATTCCCTTGGCGGACGACCTCGCCGTAGCATTGAATTATCACAGGGGACGTGGGGGCGTGGAGGGTAACACAGAAAAAACAGCTAAAACTCATCAAACAAGAGATGGTCGCATGGAGTTATGGGGTAGTTCCTGGCAAAGGGCTAAATATATCTTGACGTTTGAGCACAAATTGTATATTTTGTCACAAGAAAAATAATGTGTAAAGGACGACTGTTTTTATGGAAGAAAAGAACGAACTTATAATTCAGAGAGAAAATAAAATCAAAGAGTTACGGAGTCAGGGGATCGACCCGTTTCACAATAAATTTAAAGTAAAGCACACCTCAGCGCGGGTTGCCGAATATGGCGCGGGAAAATCGAACGAAGAGCTCGACTCCGGGGAGGAGTTCACCATCGCCGGCAGGATTATGGCGCTACGTAGCTTCGGAAAGGCTGCGTTCGCCACTATTCAGGACGTAAAGGGGCGACAACAGCTGTACTTCGCCAAAAAGACGCTCGGTGATGACTTTGCTCTCTTCAAAACGCTAGATATCGGTGATATAATCGGCGTTACCGGTAAGCTGTTCTTCACCAAAACTGAGGAACTGACAATGCTCGTAAGCGGGTTCAAACTCCTCACCAAGTCGCTGAGACCGCTACCCGAGAAGTTCCACGGTCTGACCGACAAGGAGACACGCTACCGACAACGTTATGTAGATCTGCTCGTGAACCCCGAGGTGAAGGAGGTCTTCGTCAAGCGGGCGAAGATCGTTAATTCTATCAGAGAGTTTTTTATCAAACGCGACTACCTTGAGGTAGAGACACCGATGATGCAGACGATCGCCGGGGGCGCCACCGCGCGACCATTCACGACGTACCACAACGCGCTCGGGATGGAGCTGTTCATGCGGATCGCGCCGGAGCTGTACCTGAAGCGACTCGTCGTCGGCGGCTTTGAGCGTGTGTTCGAGATCAACCGTAACTTCCGTAACGAGGGGATATCTATCCAGCACAACCCTGAGTTCACAATGCTTGAGTTTTACACGGCGTATTTTACATATCATGACCTGATGGACTTCACCGAAGAGCTGATCGCGCATGTCGCCAACGAGGTCTGCGGCACGACTAAGATAACATATCAAGGTGAGGAGATAGACCTGACACCACCGTGGGACAGGCTTACGGTGAAGGAATCGATAATAAAACACACCGGTCTAGCGGCAGAAGTGCTTGAGGATAGCGCAAAAGCTCTAGAATACGCGAAGAGCATCGGTATTGAGTTTAAAGGTGAGCCTCTCCTGGGGAAAGTACTCATAGAGATATTCGATGAAGCTGTAGAGACGAAGCTGTTACAACCGACGTTCATCACTGAGTACCCGACCGATATATCACCGCTGTCACGCAAGAACGATGAGAACCCCGCGATAGTAGACCGGTTCGAGCTATTTATCACACGGCGTGAGATGGCGAACGCGTTCTCTGAGCTGAACGACCCGGCCGACCAGCGTGAGCGGTTTGAGGATCAGGTGCGTGAGAAGGAAGCGGGTGACATAGAGGCGATGGCAGAGGTGGATCACGACTACATCGAGGCGCTATCGTACGGAATGCCACCGACCGCCGGCGAAGGGATCGGTATCGACCGGCTCGTCATGCTGTTGACTGACAGCGCGTCTATCCGTGACGTGATACTCTTCCCGCAGATGCGGAAGAAGGCAACGCCGAAAGAGTAGGGTGTACAATAATATAATATATGTAGGGGCGAACCTTCTGTTCGCTCGGGCTACGCACGTCATCCCCGAATGTTTTTATTGGGGTTCTAGGACGAAAACATTGAGCGGAGCGAATAAACGTTGTCACATAGTATGGGCAACCGGTCGGTCGCCCATACTATAAGATTTAGGATTTTTTAAAAAAATGAAAACACCGTACGAAATAATGATAGGTCTCAGGTACTTGAGATCACGCAAGAAGCAAAACTTCATCTCCGCTATCAGTTTTATGTCGATGGCGGGTGTCGCGATAGGTGTTATGGCGCTCATCGTGGTACTCTCGGTGATGACCGGCTTTGAGACCGACTTCCGCGACAAGATCGTCGGCGCGAACTCGCACATACTGATAATGCCGTACGCGCCCGGTATGGAGGAGTACCCCGAGATGATCGACATGATAGAATCGTACGACAAGGTGAAGGGCGCGATGCCGTTCATCTATTCGCAGATAATCATATCGTCACCGTATCGCACATCTGGTATCGTACTTCGGGGGATAGACCCTGAAAGCTCGCAGAAGGTCATAAAACTTGAGGAAAACATGGTGGAGGGCACGACGTTCAGCCTGAACCGCAAGCCTGAGGATAAGAGCAAGAAGCTGCTCCCTGGAATAATCATTGGTGCGGAACTCAAGAAGATGCTTAGTGTTGATTACCTCGATACAGTGGATATCGTTTCGCCGACCGGCAGCATGGTTCCGTGGGGTTCTAGCGGTCCGAACATGCAGAAGTACCGCGTGATCGGGGTGTTTAAGTCGGGGTATTATGAGTATGATTCGTCGCTGGCGTATATTTCGCTCAGCGCGGCGCAGAAGTTTTTGGGGATGTTCGACACAGAGGTATCAGGTATAGAGGTAAGTCTACACGATCTCTACGACTCTGGTGAAGTATCTGAGCAGTTACGCGAGGATTTTGCCGGGGGGTACAGCATCCGCGACTGGCGCGAGATGAACAAGAACCTGTTTTCGGCGTTAAAACTTGAAAAAATTATGATGTCTATTATTTTAGTATTGATTATTTTGGTCGCGGCGTTTAATATAATAAGCTCCCTGATCATGGTGGTAATGGAGAAGGGTAAAGAGATCGCGATACTTAAATCGATGGGGGCGCGTCCGCTGTCGATCATGAAGATATTTATAACCGAAGGTCTTATAGTCGGAGGTCTCGGAACATTGTTCGGGCTTATCGGCGGAGTAGGTATTTGCGTTTTGCTGATGAAATACGAATTCATCGAACTTGACGCGACAGTTTATTATTTTAAAACCCTACCGGTACAGATGGTTTTTGTTGACATAGTAGTTATTTGTGTAGTATCTATATTAATAACATTGCTAGCGACAATTTATCCATCTATCAAAGCTTCAAAGCTACAACCAGTAGAGGCGTTACGGTACGAATAAAGGGGATTTTTTATGAAAAATCTATTTGGTTTCGGTAGCTCAGACCCGAAGAAAAAAGCGAATGATTACATAATCAAGGGTAACTGGGCGAAAGCTTTAATCGAGTACAAAAAAATCGTTGAGGCAGATCCCGCGAATATCCGCAACCGGCAAAAGCTCGGCGATATATACTGCAAGCTTAACCAGATAGAAGAAGCGATCGAGGAATATACCGAGGTGGCGGATTCTTACGCGAAAGAAGGTTTTTTGATAAAGGCTATCGCTATCAATAAGCTGATAATGAAGCTTGACCCTGAAAATGTCGATGTGCAGGAGAGCCTGGCGAGCCTATATACCTCGCGTGGCATCTCCTACAAGAGCCACCACAAAGTGGTCGAGAAGGAAGAGGAGAAGAAGGCCGAAGTAGTCCCGAAGATACCGCTCTTTTCAAACCTTTCTCACGAGGAGTTCTGTAATGTAGTGAACAAACTCAAGGAGAGGAATTTCCAAGAGGGTGAAATCATCTGCAACGAGGGCGACGAGGGTAACTCGATATTTGTCATCAGCGAGGGCGAAGTCACAATCCACAGGAAAAACTCGCAAGGTCAACATGTGGAGCTTGCAAATCTGACAGATGGCGCGTTTTTTGGTGAGTTCGCTTTTTTTTCACGTTCGAAACGCCACGCGACCGTCAGCGCGAAAAAGGATACCCTGATATTTGAGATCACAAAAGATGATATCGAAGAGATAATCAATGAGTTCCCGCGGGTTAACAAGGTGCTTTTTGACTTCTACAAAGAGAGAGTCATTTTGAACCTGCTCGCTATGTCACCAATATTTGAGCCGTGCACCATTGAGGAGCGCAAAACATTGATGGATAGATTTGAGCAGAAAAACTATGATATAGATGGGGATATTATCAAAGAAGGTGACGCCGGTGACTCGATCTTCCTCATAAAAAGCGGCAACGTAAGAGTAACAATAATAAAAGGCGGTAAAGTACTAGAGCTCGCGAGGCTACAAGCGGGTGAGTTCTTCGGAGAGATTGCGCTCGTCACAGGGCAGCCGCGTACAGCTACGGTTTCAGCGGTCACGCAGTCTGAAGTGCTTGAGCTCAAAAAAGCGGATTTTGATGAAATAACCGGAAGCCACCCCGAGATTAAAGGGATTATCCAGGCATACTTGCAGGATAGGGCGAAGAAAACTGTGAGCGCGGTCATCAACTTCGGTAAAGAAAACCGTGCGAAGAACAAAATGGTTTGAGAGTCACGCACTGCTTTTTCCGCGGCTTGGTTCCGCTTAATACACGATCTAAGGATATCACATATAATTGTCCTCTATAATAAAAGTCACTAATTTAAATAAGGAATTCCGTTCCTTTAACGAAGTGGTACGCCCTCTGCGCGGTATTGACCTACAGATCGAGGAGGGGGATACGGTCTCTATCGTCGGTGAGTCCGGCGCGGGGAAGAGTACGCTTCTGCATATCCTAGGCACACTCGAGTCACCGACCTCTGGTGAAGTGATAATCAATGGTGTGAACCCTTTTGGATTTGGCGGTTCTCAAAATAAGAAACGCCTCGGGGTGTGGCGCGCGCTGAAGGCTGAGACTATGCTGGCGAATTTCAGAAATGAGACGATCGGCTTTGTATTTCAGTTCCACCACCTTCTGCCGGAGTTCTCCGCTTTGGAGAATGTCGCTATGCCCGCGCTGATACGAAAAACAAAACAGAAGGTAGCTTATGAGATGGCTGAGGAGATACTTTGCGCTGTCGGACTGAAAGACAGGATGACGCACAAGCCGACTGAGCTTTCCGGCGGTGAACAACAGCGTGTCGCGATCGCCAGAGCTATTATACTGAAACCAAAGCTGTTGCTGGCGGACGAACCTACCGGAAACCTCGACACCGCTACAAGCACAAAGATACATGACCTGCTTGTAGACCTTAATGAGAGGCTGAATATAACCATGGTGGTAGTCACGCATAACATGAATTTCGCCAGCGGCATGAAGAAAAAAATCACCTTGTCTGATGGGAAGATCGCTTGAAAAAGAATACCGCGCCAATTCTCCTGATAAAAACCGTGACACTGTTTTTTATCTTAGCTGCCGCGCTACTGCTTCTGCCAGCTCAACAACTATACGCGAAAACAGCGCCGCTTATCAAAGCAGTCGAGGTCTCGGGGAATAGGCGGGTAGACTCTTCTACTATCCTCGGATATATCAACGTGAAAGCAACTGACGCTTATAACCCCACAAGCCTGCATGATGACCTGAAAGCTATCTACAACACCGGGCTTTTTATCGATGTTGAGATAGACAAAAAAGATACTGCCGATGGAGTCGTGATTACTTTTATAGTCTCTGAAAAACCGGTGATAAAAAGCATAATCATCATCGGAAACAAAGACCTGTCAGATGACGTTATCACAAAAGAGATGACGCTCAAGTCAAACCAGCTGCTCTCTGTAGAGGAGATGGCTAAGAACATCAAAATAATCCAGAAGGTCTACTCTGATAAAGGATATTATGTAGCCGATATCAGTTATGAGATAAAGGAGCTTGACGAGAGCGAGGTAGAAGTCGTTTTTATCATCAACGAAAACGAAGAGGTGCGGGTCAAGAACATAAACTTTATCGGTAATGATGTTTTTTCTGACGATGAGCTAAAAAAAATGATCGACAGCAGTGAGGGCACTCTTTTCACTTCATGGGATCAATCCGGTACTTTTAAGGAAGAAGTCTATCGCAACGATCAGTTGAAGTTGGTCAACTATTACAAATCACACGGTTATTTAAAAGTGGAGGTGAAGGCGAGCAATGTCAACCTATCCCCGGACAAAAGGAGTATTTATCTGACCTTTGTGATAAACGAGGGTAAGCTTTACCGGGTAGGCTCGATACAGGTCACCGGTCAAGACCTTCTGTTTGAGAAGGATGAGCTGCTGAAGGAGATATCTCTAAAAACGGGCGATATTTATAACGCGTCACAAATATACAATGATATCATCCGCTTGACAGGGAAATACGCTAACCTTGGGTACGCCTACGCCAATGTCTACCCGATAACAAGTGAAGATAAGAACACTCAAAGGATCGACCTGAGTATTGATATAAATAAGAATGAGCTTGTTTACATTAACAAAATAAACATTACCGGTAACAAGAGTACCCGCGACAAGGTCATCCGGCGGGAGCTGAAGATAGCTGAGGGCGATCTTTACAGCAAAGATAAAATACTCAAGAGCCGACAGCGGATATTCTACCTCGGGTACTTTGCTGAAGTGAATTTTATGCCGAAGAAAACTGGTCCCGCGAGCATGGATATAGAGATAAATGTAAGTGAGCGGAGCACTGGATCGCTCAACATGGGGGCGGGGTACAGCTCAAACGACAAAGCGATGGCGTTTGCCACGTTGTCTAAGGGGAACTTCCTCGGGCTGAGCCAGACGATAAAACTCGAGGCGCAATTCTCGAGCAAACGCCAGATATATAACGCTAGTTTTACAGAACCGTGGCTCTTTGGCGTACCACTCTCTTTTGGTGTAAACGTCTACAACTCCAGAAAACGCTACACAGATTATCTGAAAAAAAGCACCGGTGGCGCGGTACGTTTCGGCTACCCGCTCTTCGAAGAGGTTCGCGGCTACATCCGCTACAAAAACGAAATAGTCGATGTGACAGATGTAGAAGAAGACGCGTCTACCTACATAAAAGAGCAAGAAGGGTTGACCAGGACATCTAGCATGGAGTTCACCCTATCGCGCGATACGCGTGACAACAGATTCGACCCGATTACCGGCTCTCTCTCTACCGCGACTTTAGAGTACGCCGGCGGACCCTTGAGCGGCGATAATTATTATACGAAATGCCAACTTAACTCATCAAAATATTTCAACGTATGGAAAGACCACACAGTGATGACACATGGCAGAATAAGCTACGCGCACGGTAACGAAGGGCGTGAACTACCTATCTACGAACGCTATTACCTCGGTGGTATCAACTCACTGCGCGGATTCGATTACGCATCGATTGGACCTAAGGACATAGAAACAGGTGATGTTATCGGTGGCGATAAGGAGCTGCTGATCAACATCGAGTACCTCTTCCCGCTCATCAAAGAAGCTAACCTGAAATTCGTGACTTTCTATGATCTCGGTAACGCGTTTGGCGAAGGGGATCCAATAGGGCTCACAAAACTGCGACAGTCCGTCGGTTACGGTATCCGATGGATATCACCTATGGGGCCTCTACGGCTTGAGTGGGGCTACAACATCGACCCCGAAGAAGACGAAGAGAAAAGCCAGTGGGAATTCACTATCGGGACTTTCTTCTAACGAACACTTCTGCATGACTACCATACATTACCGAACAAAAACCTGCTGGGCTTCCAATATCCATAAGAGTAGAGAACTACTTGATCTCTTTCACACACCT
This sequence comes from Deltaproteobacteria bacterium, assembly GCA_024276115.1. GTDB lineage: Bacteria > Desulfobacterota > JAJRXV01 > JAJRXV01 > JAJRXV01 > JAJRXV01. The sequence continues at coordinate 12,688 of JAJRXV010000051.1, read as the reverse complement.
GAACCCGATGGAGACAGATTTTGTGTCTGGTGAAGCAAACTGACGTGCCGAAGTCCTCGCTTCATTCTTACCTTTCTGCCATGAGCCGCCACGCACAACACGTTTACCAACCGAGTAGTTTTTGTCGTTGAGCTGATTGTTCTGATATGGTAGATAAGGGCTTGATGTCCATTCAGAAACATTTCCCCCCATATCTACAGCGTCATAAGGGCTCAAGTCATCAGGATGACTGCCGATTATAACTGATGAAGTGTGTCCGTCCTCTTTGTTGCTCAGCTTCGTTTTGTCCCATGCGTTACCCCATGGCCAGATCCGGTTGCCTGAGCCCCGGGCTGCCTTCTCCCACTCAGCCTCAGTCGGTAGGCGCTTTCCGAAAAACTCACAGTATTTTTGCGCGTCTATAGCGTTGACGAGTACCACCGGATAGTTCGCTTTACCCTTGGGGTACTTATTGTCCTGCCAGTTATACGGTTTTGCTTCTTTAGAGTCAACATAAGGGATACGATACTTTGTCTCGTCAACAAATTTTTTGTACTCTTTATTTGTCACTTCGTATTTGTCTATATAGAATGCTTTCAGGTGCTTGCTGTGAGGCGGAGTCTCGTTATCCTGCTTGATATCCCCCATTCCAAAAAATCCTCCTGGCACATAAGCAAGTATAGGTCCCTCGATCTTACAACCCGCGCCAAGCTCATCAGCACGCATACCGATTTTCACTTCATTGTAAATACCGATCTGTACCAAGTCTGTCCAGAACAGCCTATCCTTCACGTCAGTCGCTATTATACAACCAATTTCTCTGCCCTCATCGTCTCGGAGCACAAACGCGGTACCTTTAGTCACACCGTCAGCGATACCGATATCAACCGCTATTATACGTTTCCCTTGGTCTTTTTTTAGCACCTTGCCATGTCTGATGCTCTGAGCAAACGACGCTGATGCGACTCCAAAAATGATAACAAATAATAATAATATAATTCTTTTCATAAGTAATCCTCCGACTCAACATTTCTGTTATTATACTTAATTCAATTTATAGTATACCATAAAACCACGCTAATTACATCCAAAAAGCTCTTCTGAGAAAAGGCACGCGGAAAAATGCCCGTCATTTACTTCACGCAATGTTGGTACTGTCTCCTTACACTCATCCTTAGCGAACTCGCACCGGGTATGAAATATACAGCCGTTCGGCGGGTTTATCGGGTTCGGGACATCACCTTTGAGGATGATCCGCTTCCGCTTCTGCCCCGGAGTCAAGCTCGGGACTGACGACAAAAGCGCCCGCGAATACGGGTGGCGCGGCTGACGGTAAAGATCGTCGCTACTAGCTAGCTCCATCATCTTACCGAGGTACATCACCCCTACCCGGTCGCTCAAATACTCGACGACCCTCAGATCATGAGAGATAAACAGGTAGGTAAGCCCAAACTTCTCCTGCAACTCCTTCAATAGATTTAGTATCTGCGCCTGTATCGATACATCGAGCGCCGACACCGGCTCATCGGCGATTATCACTCGCGGCTCAACGCTCAAAGCCCGCGCGATACCGACCCGCTGCCGCTGTCCGCCACTAAACTCATGCGGGTACATGTTCAGCGACTCTGGGTGCAGACCAACAAGCTTCAGTAGTTCGCGGGTCTTTGCCAGCAGGTCAGTTTTAGTTTTGATACTGCTGTTGTGGATCGACACCCCTTCAGAAACCGCCCGACCGATAGTCATCCTCGGGTTCAAAGACGCCTGAGGGTCCTGGAATATTATCTGAATATCCTTCCTGATACTCCTCATATCCTTTTTACCTAATGTCAGGATATCCTTGCCATTGTAGGTTATGTTACCGCTGGTCGGCTCTATCAGGCGGAGGATTAGCTTCGCGAGCGTACTCTTCCCGCAGCCAGACTCACCCACCAGCCCGAAAGTCTCACCCTCATAAAGGGTGATAGTCAGATCATCTACCGCCGTAAGAGTAGCCTTCTTTTCGTAAAGCCTGCTCTTGAGGGTAAATCGCTTACTGATATTCTCTATTTTTAATATTTCTTTTTTCATCTATACCTTATGACACCTAGCGAAGTGGTTATCACCAACGTTTTTGTACGGGGGCGGCTCGTCACACACCGCGCTTCTCAGCGAACACCTGTTCTTAAAGCGACACCCATCAGGAAGGTTCAGCAGGTGCGGCACAACTCCCTTGATCGTACTCAGGCGTTCCTTCTTCTTTTTGTCGGAGCTGTTGAGCGAGGGCAACGACTGCAAAAGCCCGATCGTGTAAGGGTGCTTCGGGCAGGAGAGGACGTTATCCACTGAAGAGTACTCGATTATCTTACCGGCGTACATAACAGCGACATCATCGACATTTTCGGCGATTATACCGAGGTCATGAGTTATCAGGAGCATCGCCATTCCTAGCTTCTCCTTTAGGTCATTGATAAGCTCGAGTATCTGCCCCTCGATAGTGACATCGAGCGCGGTCGTCGGCTCATCGGCGATAAGTAGAGCCGGGTTGCATGAGAGCGCCATAGCTATCATAACCCGCTGGCGCATCCCGCCCGAAAGCTGGTTCGGGTAGTCATCCACCCGCCGCTCGGGTGCGGGAATACCCACTAACGTCAGCATCTCTATCGCGCGGTCGCGAGCTTCTTTTTTGTTCAGCCCGAGATGAAGTATCATCGACTCGGTCAACTGGTATCCTACATTAAACACCGGGTTGAGCGAAGTCATCGGCTCCTGAAATATCATCGACATCTTGTCGCCACGCAGAAGACGCATCTCCTCATCCGCCATGCCGAGGGTGTTCTTACCATCAAAAAGTATCTCACCACCAGCGATCTCGCCCGGTGGCTGGATGAGGCGCAACATAGAAAGAGCGGTGACACTCTTCCCGCAGCCCGACTCACCGACAAGCCCGAAGGATCCGCCTTTTTTGATGGCAAAACTTACGTCGTCCACCGCGCGGGCGACACCCGCGGTCAGATTAAAATAAGTCTTCAGGTTCTTCACTTCAAGAATATTGTCCATTGGATGTAAACTATCACAGCTAAAAAAACATTTCAAGCATAAACAGTCCCCCAATGCTACAGCGAGGTCATCCGCCAAGGGAATAGAGCAAGAATTCTCACAGCAACAAATGCAGAGAATATGGCTTGCTGGTTTTATATTACAAACCACCTGTCCTTAAAGCGCCACGGCTGAACCTCCATGATAAACGTCAAACAATACAGATACTTACGTCGCAGGGCAACATTTTCTTTAAAAAAAACTCGAAAACACTTGATTAATGCGTACATAATATAGTAGAATACTAGCTTCGAAAGACTGTATGCAAGGTTGCCACTAATTTTATACTAATAGGTTAATAAGAATAATATGACAGTAAATGCGAAGAGTTACGCTAATAGCAGAGTCTACTTTATTGTGGTTTTACTATTTATTGTAGTGTTGATGAGCGCGTGCAAGCCTGATTTGCTCCCACGACAGTTGGGTAACCAATCTTTCAAATCCGGGGATTACAGCGGTGCGATTGATTATTACAAGCAGTCACTTGAACTGCATCCGAGCAATGCCGGACTGAACTTTAACATCGCGCTTTGCTATAGAAAGCTTAAAGATTATTGGCTCGCTACAGAGTATATTATAACCGCGATAGAGCTTGAGGAAAAAGACGAAAAGAAGATAAAATATGAAAACCTGATGACCGGTATATACAAGGTTTTGCATGAAGACGCGGAAGTGAAGGATACGATTGATATTTTTCAGGATTTTTTGGATCGTTTCCCGCACATGCTGGTGAAATACGCTTTACCCGGTCGACTCGGCGAGATGCGCTACTTTAAAGAGTCAGCCGAAAAGCGACTTCAGGACCTCATCTTCACCGAAGTAAAATTAACAGACATTGTGAAAGCTTATGAGGCGTATCTGCGGTTTTATCCTGACAGCCCGTATCGTGAGGAGGCACAGAGGCTTCTTGACCAGAAGCGTTTTGAAAACGCCAAGGAAGAGGGCACAATAGAAGCGTTGCGGCAATTCAAAAAAGATTTCCCGGATAACCCCCATGTATCATTGGTCGATACTTTGATCGATGATCTTGTCTACGACCAGTACAAGTACAAAGAAGAGATTGAGAATTTTACGACCTTCTTGACTAAATACCCCGATAACAAGCATTATAAAAAAGCGATGAGCAAGCTCTATGAGATGATAGACTTCAAGAGAGAGGTCGCGTTGTATGAGAAGTTTATCGATGAGTTCCCGAAAGCTGAGCAGGTAAAGCGCGCGATGACTCAGGTCGAGAAGCTTCACTATGAGGCCACAAAAAAAGCGAATACTCTAAAAGCGTATAGAGAGTTTATCGATGAGTTCCCCACTAGCAAATACCTTAAGGCCGCGAAAAACAAGCTTGAGCAGTTGAATTATGAGCGGGCAAAAAAGGAAAACAGCGTCGAGTCGTACCAAACCTTTAAGGATGAGTTCCCTGAATCACGGTACTCTGTCGCGGTGGAGAAAAAAATACTCGACCTGATCTATGATAAGGTAAAGAAGAAAAACACGATAATGGGGTACATGGATTTTATCAATGAGAACCCTATGACGAAATATGAAGATGATGCCAAAGGTAAAATAATGACCTTGGAGTATCGCTCTGCCCTTGATACTGACACGAAGCGGGCTTTTTTACAGTTCATCACCAAGTACAAAGATACCGAACATGAGAACACCTCGCAGTATCGTGAGATAGAAGGACGGCTCGACGAGTTAAGTACCGCAGAACTAGATGAGCTTGAAACAGTCACCGAGCTTGAGGAGTTTATCCTGCGTTATGCCGGTAAGAAGCCAGGGCTGGTGAGGCTCGCGAAGAAGAAGATAGACAGAATTGAGTTCCGCCCGATGAGACATGAAAAAGATATCACTAAGCTCATCCGGTGGCTCAAGAAGCACCCTGACAGCCCATTCGTCAATGAGGTTAAAAGTCTGGTGGATGACAAAAGATTTAAGGCCGCGACAGAACATAAGCAAAAGCACACCATAATCCAGTTTATTGAGGACAACCCGAATTCAAGGCATAGAGAAGACGCTGAAGCGCTACTCGCAGATATGATCGTCGCTGAAATAAACGCGCTTAAAACAATTAATGCGGTAGAGGTTTGGATCGATGATAATCAAGACGCGAAATTCGAATCCAAGTTTATGTCAAACGCGTATAACCTGCTGTATAAATATGAGTACGACAAAGTCAAAAACAAGAAGAAAATAAGGTATTTTGAACTGTTCATAAAGGATAACCCCGACAGCCCATACCTACCGGACGCTAAGAGGAAGGTGCGTGAGTTCAAAGAGAAGAGAGAACACGCGAGAAAGCTTATGAAGAAGAAGAAGGAAAAGAGCCTAAAAGCTATATTAAAGTATTCTGATAACTCGCAGATGATTCTGTACAATATCTCATTCTCATACGAGTTCAATAGGCAGCCGCCATACACACTCATCTCCGCTATTGACAAGTCAGCTTTAGGCTTTGAAGTTGAGGAGAACAGGGTAAGGCAAACTTATATCAACTCCCTTAAAGAGATCGACGCGATTAACTTTACATACAAAAAAGCTGGGCGTCTGACTAATATATTCGGCTCAAAAAAACTGGTACTGAAAAGAATCCGCATCGCCTACAGGACTGAGATGGCGCGTGATCTGAATGATAAGTGGAACAAAAAATACCTCGACGTGCTAGAAGATGATGACCCGAAGACCTACTACACAGAGATTACTCTAAGAGGCAAAAACGAGAAGGATGATGTGGATATAAAGGTGCCGCTCTTTGAGATTAACCCTGCTGAGCCGTATATCAAGCAGGTCATATTTAAAAGAAGCAGACCGTAGAATATCATACAGGGTAGGATAGACCATGCAAAGAAACAGACTGTTTTTCGTATACATACTAATATTTTCGCTTCTAATATCCTCTTGTGGTGAAAAGAAGAAGAAGACGATCCCGGGAACAGGACCGCTCAAAATAGATATCACCCTGGACAAAAACAGCTACAAAGTTGGAGATACAATCAAGCTCATCTTCAAGCTCACAAACACCTCAAAAGAGCCGGTAGAGTTGAGCGCGAAAACCTTTCAGGATCTAAAAAACATAATGAAGGTCAACCTTGTCCGCGATAATGTGACCGCGACTGTTGGCGTTGAGGTGGAAGTACCATTTATGTCAGAGGTGGTCGAGGAGAAGTCGCTTATCTCTATCAAGCCCGATGAGCCGGCAGAGCGATCACTGTTTTTGAAGATCAATCCAATAAGAAAATACTCAATAATCCCATATAATACTCAAAAACTCTATATAACTCTAAATATTGAGCCGAGTGATTACCCTGAGAATGTAAAGTCTTTCTATACAAAAATAACAGGGGAGTACAAGAGCAATGAACTGCCGCTCACGATCGATTCAACCGGCTATAAAACAAAGTATGAGCAGTTTGATGATGCCAGCTTCTCCACCAAATTTTTTAAGATGGATATCCCGACTACAGATATCCTTATCCTGAAAGGGCTGCGCTTCCTCCCCACAGAGGAGATAACAAAAGAGCAGCTCGCCGAGCAGATAAAGGGTTACGCGAAGGTATTTGAGGACAAGATGCGCCGGAATGTATTCTTTGAGTTCTACGCGCCGGACTCTACGCTGATGAAATACGCGCGTGTTGTTTTCAACGACAAAGGTCGCGCTTCATCATTCGTTATCTATGACAGCTACGGTAAGCCAGATATAGTCTACGAAGTGATTCGAGACGATGCCGGGGCGATAGTGCGCTGGGATAAGTACTACCCGTCGTATATTGAGGGTAAGGAGTTTTTCCTCGGCTATCTCAAGACAGATAACGATAAAGCGACAATCTGGATATCTGAGCTGATGATGCGCCTAGAGGATGATAAGTTCAAGCTGATATCATACAACAAAGAAGGTAGCGTGACAAAACGTGAAGAAACAGCGCCACCGGTGAAAGAGATCGCGCGCGCGATTCGCTACTAACCCTTCTCCCGGTCCCCATCTATCTTAAACTTCGACATGTGCTGTGTTAACTCCTCTGAGAGGTTGTACAGCTGTTGCGCCGATTCTGACATCTCTTCTATCGAAAGCCGCTGATCCTCTGAGGTGCTGGCGATATTCTCTGTCGCGTTCTTGTTCTCCTCAGAAAGTCGCGCGACATCATTGACATAGCTCACTATCTCCTTCGTCTTCACCAGATGCGAGTCGGTCAGGGCGGATATTTTGCTCACCTTGCGGGACGCTTCTGTCACCAGATCGATAATATTCTCGAGCGTGCTGTCGGTCAGGGTAAGCATCTTACGCCCTTCATTTATCTCGTCACTGCTCTCCTTCATTGATATCACCGCCTTGTTGCTCTCTATCTCGACCTCCTGCAACAGCTCTGTTATCTGCGTCGCGGCGTTTTTGCTATCCTCGGACATGCTCTTTATGTCGGTGACGACAGAGGAGAATCCCTTCCCCGCCTCACCGGCTTTGCTCGCCTCGATAGACGCGTTCAGCGCGAGGATATTTGTCTGCTTCGCTATCGATGATATCACTTCGACGATCGTCCCTATACGCTCGGTAATGTGACCGAATTTGACCACCTGGTCTGTGGAGCGTTCCATCTTCTCAAAAATATTCTTCAGCTTCTCGATTGTCTCCTTAACTACTTTGCCACCCTTCTGCGCGTTAAAATTCGACCGGTTCTCAAACTCCTCAGCCTCACGAGCGTACTTCGCGATCACCTCAGAAGAGGACGCCATATCGTTTATCGTCCGCAACATCTGCTCTATCATGTCGAGTTGCTTAGCGACACCGACATTTACGTAATCAAACGAACCGGCGATATCATTTGTAGATTCGTTCACCTGGTCAGAAAGCTTATACATGTTTAATGATGACTGCAACACCTTCATCGCGGTGTCGCTGATGTGGCGTGTCAGCTCGGTCAGGCTGTCGAGCATCTTGTTGATCGCCCGGCTTATATCTGCGGTCTCATCGGTGAAGCGACCGGTTGTCTTTACGTTCGAGTAGTGGGTCAGGTCACCGTTGCTGATTTTTTCAGCGGTCATCTTCAGCTCAGTGAAGTTTTTTGAGAGGGTCTTCGATATCCAGTATCCGATCCCCGAGCCGATAAGGAGCGCGAGTGAAATAGACAAAATAAACTGCCCCTTCCCGAGCCACTTCAGGGCTCTCTCAGACAATATAGAATCAACCGAAAAATATACAAGTATTACCACAAGTATTACCACAATTATACCCAGCATGAACTTAGTCGACACTTTCATCGTTACTCTCCAATTCTCTATTTTCTTTCTCTAGCCGCTTATAGTTTTCGTCAACCGCTTTCTGCTCCTCATCAAGATTCACCTGAAACGCCACTTCGTTTTTTACATCCTCGGCGGCGCGCTTAAACCTGCCGACAGCCTGCCCGAGTTTTTTTGCCAATTCCGGGAGTTTTTTTGGACCGAAAACAATAAGAGCGATCGCGAAAATAAAGATGAGTTCTGAGATACCTATATTAAACATGCTTCCCCTTAATCGGCGTGTCATCGCGCTATCACCCCCAGACGCTTCTATCGGGGAAGCCACCGGAGTGACAGAATAAAATTAAATATTGTAGTAAGCGATAAAAACTTCTTTTACTTATCTCTTTGAATATATCAACATTTTTTAGCGATGTCAATTTTTAGCTGGTCGAACGAAAAGAGGGCGCTTGTATTGACAAAATGGCATAAAGTGATTATATTACCCTAAGCAGAACAATAATCGAATTTACGGAGGTACAAAAAATGTTATGGTACGGTCTTGATCCACTTTACTTCATCATGGTTGGTCCGATCCTGCTTCTGACGCTCTTCGCGCAGGGGTATGTAAAATCGACTGTTAAGAAATATTCAAAGATTATGAACTCTAAGGGTTACACCGGCGCTGATGTAGCACGCGAGATCCTCAAAGCTAACGGCATTCATGATGTCGATGTTTCGTCAACTACCGGCTGGCTCTCTGATCACTACGATCCGCTCAAAAAAGTCATCCGGCTCTCGCAGGACAACTACTCCGGACGCTCGATAGCCGCTGTCGGTATCGCCGCGCACGAGGCGGGGCACGCGCTCCAGCACGCTCACGGGTACTTGCCGCTGAAGCTCAGACACAGCCTTGTACCGGCGGCGAACCTCGGTTCGAAGATGGCGTTCCCGATGATATTCTTAGGGATGCTTTTAGGGATGGTCGGGCTCGCGAAGATCGGTGTCATAGTGTTTGCTTTCGCCGTTATTTTCCACTTTGTGACTTTACCGGTGGAGTTTAACGCCAGCAGTAGAGCGCTAGCGATGATAAACCAGTACGGCATTGTCACCACGCAAGAAGCCCGGGGCGCGAGAGCTGTACTTAACTCCGCCGCGATGACTTACGTCGCTTCCGCCGCCGCCGCGTTGATGCAGTTGTTGTACTTTGCGTTACGTGTTTATGGCGGCAGGGACTAAAAAACGAGATTTCTTTTATATCGGCGCGCCTGTTAATGTTATTTAGAGTAAATGCCGATACTTATAGGTAAGAGGCGTGACGCTGACAAAGCGTCATGCCCATCACCAAAAAAATAAGGAGGTCGGTGATTATGTCAGGAATAAGCAAGGTAAACAGATATAGCCCATACCATACCCTCGCAGACTCAGTAAGGCGCGTAAATAAGCTCAAGAAAGACGAGCGGAGAAAAGAGCAACGACAGGGCGATAAAAAAGAAAGCTTTAAGGATATTTTTGAACGCTCGCAGAATAGTAATGGTAAGTGACACTTACACTTACAGCACTCCCCACAACAAAAAAACAGAAGAAAGCTTATTCGCTCCGCTCAAAGAAGTAAAGCTATTTCCTTAAAAACAATACAGAACATCACCACAGAATATCGTAAGTCGGGCTTTCAGCCGACTCCCCGAACATACTGGTACAGTTACGAATAACTGTACTGATAAACTCCGCTTAATCGAAAAATGATTCTAGCTTTTTTCTTAGCGGAGTGTCATCCTTGATAATGCTAAATCCACCTTTTTTGTAAACTATGACCCCTTCTTTATCGACGACGACAAGCGATGGGGTGAAGCTGTACCCATACTGCGGCGGTATAGTGAACTCAGGGTCGAGAAGGTACGTCACGTTGTAGCGGAACTGATCATTGTAATCCGCGACGATATCTTTGCCGCGCATGTCAACCAGGATGACATAAGTCGTTAGGTCGTCATACTTCGTGCTCAATATGCTCAAAAGCTTTAGCTCTTTACGACAGGCGCTACAAGCAGTGTTAGCGAATATTATCACAGTAATCTTCGACTTCCCCTTGATATCATCATTAAAGTTTGTGATCTTCTTTGTGAGACCATTGGGGAGTGAAAAATCCCCCATCATATCGCCTTCTTTCAGCTCACTGGCTCTCGCTGACTCAAGCGGTATAACCAAAAAAAACAACATCGATAAAGTCAAAACAGTTAAGAAAAATCTTTTCATTAATTCCCTCCAGGCATTACTTGCCGTACAACACTTTTGGCAGCAAAGATTATAATAAATTTTTTAAAATAACGCGACATTTTTTATCAACAATCAGGATTAATTCAATCCGTTAAAGCGTACCCTTTGTCGATGGAACCTGCCCTAAAACCTTCGGGTTGAACGACACCGCGACGCTCAACGCCTTCGCGAACGCCTTAAACACCGCCTCTAGTATGTGGTGCGCGTTATCGCCATACTTCAGATTTATATGCACTGTACTCTTTGAGTGGTTCGCGAATGACTTGAAAAACTCCTCCACCAGCTCAGCGTCAAAATCCCCCACCCGATGCTTCGGGAGTGGTACCCGATATATCATCACTGCCCGCCCAGACAGGTCAATAGACGCCTCGGCAAGCGCTTCATCCATCGGTATCTGCGCGTGCCCGTACCGGTGGATGCCCTTTTTGTCCCCGATAGCCGCCAAAAACGCCTCACCGAGCACAATACCGATATCCTCGACAGTATGGTGGTAGTCGATCTCGATATCACCCTCAGCTTTGATATCAATGTCAAAGTGGCCATGCTTCGCTATGTGCGAAATCATGTGATCCAAAAACGGTACCGGTATCCGCGACTTGTACACACCGGTTCCGTCAAGATTGAGGTTCAGCTCGATCTTCGTTTCATTTGTTACTCTCTTTATACAGGATGTTCTTTTCATTTTTCTTCCTAACTAAAAAAGTTATGCCGGGCGAACGTAGTGGTTGTTCCCGCGGCGGTGCTATTATTTACGAAATTCTTAAATTCTTAAATATGCTTCTTGATCCCTTGCTAAGTCCTTATTCAAGCATTAACTATCAACATATATCTATATAATAATACTAATTATTTTGTCTAGCAATGTTCGCTGCCAAATCCCGTGCCTACCTTCTAATTTTCGTAATTTCCAAAATTCATCATTCCTAATTCATCACTCATCATCCTTAATTCTTAACCTTACCGCGTCCGCATGAGCCGATAGCCCTTCGAGGTCAGCCAGTCGCGCCGCGTCCTCACCATTTTCTTTCAGCGCGGACTTCGTGTAGAATATCACGCTCGATTTTTTGATGAAGTCATCGACGCTAAGCGGTGAGTAAAAACGCGCTGTCCCACCGGTCGGAAGCACGTGATTCGGACCGGCGGTGTAATCCCCTATCGCTTCTGGGGAGTACTCACCCATGAATATCGCGCCCGCGTTTTTTATCTGTGACAAAATAGCGAAAGGCTCGCTGACCGCCAGCTCAAGGTGCTCAGGCGCTATTTTGTTAGAGATATCTATCGTTTCGTCAAGGCTTTTTGTTATGATGACAGCACCGTTATCTCTTAATGATTTAAGCGCGATCTCCTTGCGGGAAAGGGCGTTTAACTGTTTTTCAAGCTCTACTAGAACATTATCCGCGAATTTTTTGTCGTGAGTAACGAGGTATGAGCTCGCCATCTCGTCATGCTCTGCCTGCGAGAGAAGGTCCGCCGCGGCATAAGCCGGCTCTGTAGTGCCGTCGGCGATTATCAATATCTCTGACGGACCGGCCACCATGTCTATATCGACCGTGCCGTAAAGCATCCGCTTCGCCTCCGCGACGTAGATGTTCCCCGGACCGACGATCTTGTCTACCTTCGGTACACTCTCGGTGCCGAACGCCAGCGCCGCTACCGCCTGCGCGCCACCGAGCTTGAATATTTTGTCCACGCCGCAGATAACCGCCGCGGCGACTATGATGCTGTTCAGGTTCCCCTTCGGTGTCGGTGTGACCATGACCACTTCGCTTACCCCGGCGATCTTTGCCGGTATCGCGTTCATTATGACAGAAGATGGGTACGCCGCCTTCCCACCCGGGACGTAAATACCGACGCGCTCTATCGGGTTTACGAGCTGACCGAGGAGAACGCCTTTTTCGTCATTGGTGAACCATGAGTTTTTGAGCTGTTTCGCGTGGAATTTTCTGACACGTTCAGCCGCGGTCTCAAGGAGCTTGTAGTCCTTCTTCTTCACCTGCTTTAGTGCCGCTTCGATTTCTTTTTTGCTGACCCGCGCTGTTCGCGCGTTGTAGTCGGCGCCGTCAAACCGCTTTGTATAGTCAAAAACCGCTTTGTCGCCATTATCACGCACATCGCTGATGATACCTTTGACCGTATCGATGATAGCGCCTTCGCT
>JAJRXV010000050.1 GCA_024276115.1 Deltaproteobacteria bacterium | reverse complement strand
TGCTGTGCGCCCTCTGCTATCGCTAAGATAACAAGTGAAACCAAGGAGTGTCTGGAGTGTCATAAGGATATTCTCCCGGGTATAATAAAACAGTGGGAGGCGAGTAGCCACTGGCAGGCGGGGATCGGCTGTTATGAGTGCCATAAAGCTGATAAGGGTGACTCTGACGCGATGGATCATAACGATTTTATGATCGCCACTATAGTCTCCCCAAAAGACTGCGGTAAATGCCACGCAAAAGAAGAAGCTGAGCAGGGCGCGTCGCATCACGCCGAGGCGGGTAACATCCTGAACTCTAAAGACGGCTTGCTCGGGCAGACTCTTGGGGGTGAACCAGCCGTCGCTGTCGGATGCCGCCAGTGTCATGGCTCGATCGTCAAGACGAACGCGGACGGCTCGCTCGACTCTACAACATGGCCGAACACCGGTATCGGGCGCGTTAACCCGGACGGCTCAAAGGGTTCATGTAGTGCCTGCCATACTCGACACCGCTTCAGCAAGTCACAGGCGCGAAAGCCAGAAGTCTGCGGTAAGTGCCATTTGGGACCTGACCACCCACAGATAGAGGTGTACGAAGAATCAAAGCATGGTATCCTCTACCGCGCGTATAAAGACGAGCTCAATATGGACGCGAACAAGTGGGTCGCCGGGGTGGATTATTTCGACGCGCCGACATGCGCGACATGCCACATGAGCGCGTCACCGACACAAGAGGTAACACACGATGTCGGTAAGAGGCTCAGCTGGAACCTGCGCGCGCCGATATCAAAACGCACAAAAGACTCCGAGAAAAAACTGGCGAATATGAAGGGCATCTGCACCGCCTGCCACACTAAGACTTTTGTTGATGGATTCTACAAACAGCTTGATAATTTTGTGGTGCTTTACAATGAAAAATTCGCTGTCCCGGCTAAAGAGATCCGCGCGCTCCTGATGGAAAGAGGCGTGCTGACAAAAGCGAACTTCGACGATAAGATCGACTGGATATACTGGGAGTTGTGGCATCACGAAGGTCGCCGCGCTCGACATGGCGCCGCGATGTCCGGCCCGGATTACGCATGGTGGCAAGGTATCTACGAGGTAGCGAAGCACTTCTACACCGAGTTGTTGCCAGAGGCGAAAGAGGCGTGCGAACGTGCCGGAAAGCCTGAAGTGTACGATGAGATAATCAAAAAATACATCGACAGCGATCCGCGTCATGAGTGGTTCACAAAGGGATTTGATCCAAAACGACTCGATGCTATCAAAAAATACTACCAGGATAGATATGACCAGAAAGTGGAGTAGCCGTTCTTCTGATCGTCTGCATCGGCTGTGAAGATAAAAAATATTGAAGATACTATCTATGATAGAGGCTATCTCAAAAGTAAAAAAAATGCGTCTAGCCTGCACCCTCTCCCATCAAGGGAGGGGGCGCGAGTCTTAATTTATGGATAGCCGCCACCGACAAGCCCGGTAAGGTAGCCCCCCCCCACTTTGTATAATCCCGAATTGTATAAAAAAGTGATGTGGGTAAATTACCGATGACAGATGTTGTGAGGGAAATGTTGGAAGCTCACTTGGTGGATCATGAGCAGGCGTATTTCGTTTTTTTTAAAGCAATGGTGAACGTTTCAGCAATATAAGAAAAGTATTTGCAACCGCTCTAAGTCAAGCGGGTATAGAGACTTTAGGTTTCATGAACTAAGGCATACATTTGCAAATCATCTTGCTATGAACGGAATAGGCGGTAGAACTCTTCAGGAGTTGGGACGGTGGAAGACTCCAAGGATGGCTATTAGGTACGCTCATTTATCCCATAATCACATGAAAAAGTCAGCAGATAGTATTATTTAATAACAAGTACATTACAAGGGTGGCTTCTGATATTGTCGTTGATTTTAAAGGTGGTGTAAGTACGTGAGGTTATGGGTTAAATGGTGCCGAATCTCGGAATTGAACCAAGGACACGAGGATTTTCAGTCCTCTGCTCTACCAACTGAGCTAATTCGGCACATGCATTTATCAGCGGAATATAATTAAAAAAAAACAAACTGTCAAGCTTTTTCCGTGACTAAAGTAAAAAATATGTGAAAAAAACTGTAAGTAGCTAAGGTTTACCCCTACAAAAACGTGAGAAACATACATTTTTTACGTGGCAGTTTTCAGACAAAGTTCTTTTGCAATCATGTATGGGCATGTTGCCCTTTATACATAAAAGCAGGTCGTGCCGGAGTCTTTATATTAGCTTTATACCACACTCTAAAAAGCGCATTTTTAAAAAAAAATAAAGAAATAATATCTTATTACTTGACTAGGGACTATTTTTTTGAATATAATGTTATGATTCGAATTAGTAGATTGGTTTAATATTTTTCATTATAATTTTTTCAGATAGTTAACTAATACCAAGTTGCAGTCGAACGAGTAACAAGGCGACAAGGCGGAAGCGACGCAGGCGTACATTGTCCGTACGTTAAGGAGCTGACAACGAAGTCAACGCAGTTGCTCTTTTGAGTGCGACTTGGTATAAGAAAAGAAAGAAAGAAAGTTAGATAATTCATTGATGAAAGGACAAGGTATCCTTTATATTATCTCCGCTCCTTCAGGTGCCGGTAAGACTTCACTTATCCGATTAGCGCTAAAGCACTTTAACGACCTGAAACCGTCCATATCCCATACTACCCGACCGCCTCGCTCGAATGAAAAGGATGGCGTCGATTATTTTTTCATTTCTGATGAAACATTTGAGAAGATGAAAGCGGCTAACGAATTTGTTGAATATGCCGATGTACACAAATATAAGTATGGGACTTCAAAGAAGTTTGTAAAAGAATGTACTGATAATGGGATAGACCTTCTGTTTGATGTCGATGTCAAAGGCGCGATAAACCTACGGAAAATATACCCAAACGCAAAGCTTATCTTTGTACTTACTCCTTCTTTCGGGGTGTTGAGAGAACGCCTTGAAAAACGCATGACAAACATGATTTCTGATATTGATGTCCGCATGAAAAACGCGGCGGAAGAGATAACTAGTGTAGGTCAATATGATTATTTAATCATTAATGATGACCTTATGAAAGCTTACGAAGAGCTGAAGGCTATAGTCGTATCTACAAAATTGGCGCAAAAAATCAATGAATTTAAGATTGAAGATTATATAAATAACTAATTTACTATAGGAGGAATTATTACAATGTCCAAAAAATACGTGTATTTTTTCGGTGCGGGTAATGCTGATGGTGGTGCTGATAAAAAGAATCTACTCGGAGGCAAGGGAGCAAATCTGGCTGAAATGGTAAGCTTGGGGATTCCAGTCCCGTCCGGGTTTACGATAAGTACCGAGGTATGCGCAGAGTATTATGAGAATGACAGAAACTACCCTGACGGTGTCGATGATCAGGTGGCCGCAAACATGAAGAAAGTCGAAGAGGTCATGGGGCGTAAGTTTGGTGATGAAAACGCGCCTCTTCTTTTATCTATCCGTTCTGGCGCGCGTGTTTCGATGCCAGGTATGATGGATACTGTATTAAACCTCGGTTTGAACGATACTACCGTCAAAGGTGTTATCAAGGACACCGGTAATGAGCGTTTCGCTTATGACAGCTACAGGCGGTTTGTGCAGATGTATTCTGACGTTGTTCTCAGTGTGGATAAGGATGAGCTAGAGCATATATTAGAGCAGAAGAAAGAAGAGAAGGGCGTTAAGCTCGACACCGACCTTACGGCTGAGGACTTAAAAGACCTCGTGGTGAAGTTTAAAGCGAAGGTTGAAGAAATCACCGGTAAAGATTTCCCCAATGACCCTAATGAACAGCTCTGGGGCGCGATCACAGCGGTATTCGGCTCATGGAACAACAAACGAGCTATCACCTACCGAAGACTCAACAAGATTCCAGGAGGATGGGGCACAGCGGTGAACGTACAGTCTATGGTCTACGGTAACATGGGCGATTCGAGCGCTACTGGTGTCGCGTTTACGCGTGATCCGGCTACCGGCAAAAACCGCTTCTTCGGCGAGTTCCTCATCAACGCGCAAGGGGAAGATGTTGTCGCGGGGATCAGAACGCCACAGTCGGTGAACATTGCCGGCAAAGGCGATTCCACACTACCGACTCTCGAAGAGTCGATGCCGAGATGTTACAAAGAGCTCGAAAGTATTTATCTGAAACTTGAAAATCATTACAAAGACATGCAGGATATAGAATTTACGATACAGCAGGGCAAGCTCTGGATGCTCCAGACACGTACCGGTAAGCGAACAATAAAGGCCGCGCTGAAAATAGCGGTAGATATGGTAGCCGACGGTATGATCTCAAAGGATGATGCAGTGCTCAGGATAGAGCCTGACCGCCTCGACCAGCTGTTGCACCCCATGATAGATCCAAAGGCGCAAAAAGACGTGATTGCGAAGGGGCTTCCGGCATCACCGGGCGCCGCGTCAGGCGGGGTGGTCTTCACCGCTGATGAAGCGGAAAAACTGGCTGAAAACGACGAGAAGGTGATTCTCGTCAGAATCGAGACCTCTCCAGAAGATATCCACGGTATGAATGCCGCGCAAGGTATTCTGACCGCGCGTGGCGGTATGACCTCACACGCGGCGGTCGTCGCCAGAGGTATGGGTAAGAGTTGCGTCGCCGGATGCGGTGAGCTGGAAATAAATTATGCTGAAAACAGCATGGAAGTAAACGGAAAGACAATTCGCAAGGGTGATATTATTACGATAGATGGTGCTACCGGTGAGGTTATGCTCGGTGAGCTACCAACGATAAAACCAGAGATGACCGGTGATCTTCTTTCATTGATGGAGTGGGCGGACGCTGTTCGTACCCTAAAAGTACGGACGAACGCCGACACACCACATGACGCGAAAGTAGCGCGGGAGTTTGGCGCGGAAGGTATAGGGCTCTGCCGTACAGAGCACATGTTTTTTGAGGGTGACAGGATTGACGCGGTACGTGAGATGATCTTGGCTGATGACCTCGAAGGCAGAAAGAAAGCGCTCGCGAAGATACTACCTATGCAGAAAGGCGACTTTATCGGCATATTCAAGGAGATGGAAGGGCTTCCGGTAACGATCAGACTTCTGGATCCACCGTTGCACGAGTTCCTCCCGCATACTGATAAAGAGATAAACGCTCTCGCGGCGAAGATCGGTGTTGATGCCGCTAAGCTTAAAGCAAAAACTCACGCTCTGCACGAGTCAAATCCTATGCTTGGTCACAGAGGTTGCCGACTCGGCATAAGCTACCCCGAAATATACGACATGCAGGTTCAGGCAATAATGGAAGCGACATGTGAACTTACAAAAGAAGGTCACTCCATTGTTCCAGAGATAATGATACCGCTGGTCGGGCATGTGAACGAGCTTAGAGCCACGCGTGAATCGGCAGAGAGAGTATGCAAAGAAGTCATCAAAAGCTCAGGTGTTGAGATAGAGTACCTGATCGGGACTATGATCGAACTCCCGAGAGCGGCGCTGACAGCTAATGAGATCGCAGAACACGCTGATTTCTTCTCATTTGGAACAAATGACCTGACACAGACAACATTCGGACTGAGCCGTGATGACGCGGGAACATTCTTACCGATGTACGTGGAGAAAGGTCTGCTGAAAGAAGATCCCTTTGTAGCGTTGGATCAAGATGGTGTCGGGCAACTCGTCAAGATGGGTCTTGTCAAAGGGCGTTCGGTGAAGAACAACCTCAAAGTCGGTATCTGTGGTGAGCATGGCGGTGAACCGTCATCTGTTGAGTTCTGCCACCGGATTGGACTTAATTACGTGAGTTGTTCGCCATTTAGAGTACCGATCGCGAGACTCGCGGCGGCGCACGCGAAGCTGAAAGAAAAATAAATATATGGTTCGAGGGCTCTAGGGTTGTGGGGTTCGAAAGTTATTAAGGGCGACCGGTTGGTCGCCCTTTTTTTATTACGCGCCCTACCAATTTTAATATAAATATGATATATTGCCAGAGCTGAATTGATTAATCAACAAGGGAGTAAAACATAAATGACCGCGAGAACCGATGCGTTAAGCAACACCGATAAACAATATATATGGCACCCATTCACCCAGATGAAGGATTACGTGAATGAGGATAACCTGATCATTGAGAGCGGTGAGGGTGTTTACCTGATCGACACCGACGGCAACCGCTACATAGACGGTGTTTCGTCACTCTGGACGAACCTGTTCGGGCATCGGCGCCGTGAGATTGACGACGCCGTAAAATCTCAGCTCGACAAAATCGCCCATTCGACCATGCTCGGACTCGCGAACGTACCGGCGACAAAGCTCGCCGAAAAACTGATTGGCATCGCGCCAAAGGGTTTAAAAAAAGTATTCTATTCTGATAATGGCTCTACCGCGGTGGAGGTAGCACTAAAGACCGCGTTCTTATATCATGCGCATAAGGGCGACAAAAAACGCACGAAATTCATCGCGCTCAAGAACTCATATCACGGTGATACGCTCGGCGCTGTTTCGGTCGGGGGGATATCCCTCTTTCACGGGCTCTTCAAGCCGCTGTTGGCTGATGTGAAGTTCGCGCCGTCACCGTATTGCTACCGGTGTGAGTTTGACAAACGACCAGAGAATTGCGGTATATATTGCGCCGACGCTCTCGAAGCGCTGGCAAAGAAGCATCATAGAGAGGTCGCCGCGTTGATCGTCGAGCCGATGGTTCAAGGCGCCGGCGGGATCATCACCGCGCCGCCGGGATACCTCAAGAGGGTGCGCGAGATATGCGATAAGTACGGTGTCCTGATGATCGCCGATGAGGTGGCGGTCGGGTTCGGTCGCACCGGTAAGATGTTCGGATGCGACAACGAGGGCGTTACGCCTGACCTGATGGCGCTGGCGAAGGGGCTTTCGGGCGGGTACATGCCGCTCGCCGCGACGCTCGCCACCGAAGAGGTGTACAGCGCTTTCCTCGGTGAGTACAGCGAGTACAAAGCGCTCTTTCACGGGCACACGTTTACCGGCAACCAGCTTGGCGCTTCAGCCGCCTGCGCCGTGCTCGATATTTTTGAGAAGGATGACGTGATCACGAACCTGCAACCGAAGATCGCGTATTTGACCGCTCTGTTGGAGCGGTTCAAGGGGCATCCGCACGTTGGTGACGTACGCCAGCGGGGCTTTATCGCCGCTCTTGAGCTGGTACAAAATAAGGAGACGAAGGGTGATTACCCCCCGGCTGAAAAAATCGGCGCGAAGATATGCCAAGAGGCGCGTAAGCACGGGCTTATCATCCGACCTCTGGGTAATGTGATCGTGATAATGCCACCGTATATTATTACTGATGGGGAGCTGAAGAAGATGATCGACGCGATAGAGGTGTCGATAGATAGAGTGACTATATGATTACATATTTTTTTTGGATGATCGCCTTAAACTTACCGTTTATCGTTGACCATAACGATACATCCACCATCATAGGGAGGTTAGACTCCGCCAGAGCTTCTTTGATGTCAGAGAGCGTTTTATCGTTGATATTCCCTTTGTCAATGATAGTCAAATCAATATCGGAGTATTTTTCAGCCTTACCGTTGACTCGCGAGCCGTACACACGTACTTCACAACCAGGCGCGAATTTATTGAGAATATCTTTGACCTGTTTCAGGTACTTTTCTTCGACATCAATCATTTTTTGTTTCCAGACGCTTGATGAGGTAGTTGACATCTTCAACGATACCGTTTGCGGCTTCGAACACCTGCTTTGCTTTAGCCTCATTGTAAGTATGGGCGGAGATGTTTCGCGCCTCATGGTAGGTGAACCAGCGTAGCGGATCTTTTATGATCGCACGGCGCGCGGCGAGCCTGAAGAGCTCCTTGCGTGAATATACAGGTTCCGCGGCTTCAGGGCTCTCATTGTAACTCAGCCAGCGTTTCATCGCCTTCCATGCGAGCTCATAGGTGTATTCAAACCGCTGGATTGCCGAGTCGCGAAGAGCCAGACGCAGTTCGTGCTCGTCACCCCTGTCACTGTACAGACGTATCGCCTGTTCTAAGGAACCGACCGCCTTCTTAAGGTTTGTCAGGTCTATCTCCATATAATTATCCTTTTTTGTAGTATAAATGAACATACAATAAATATTTTATTGCGTCAATAAGTATTCAACTGCTCTCGCGGTTTGCAATATTGCTTTCCACCGTAGCTAATGCCTTTCCAACAAGGAAAGAGAGCGATTTATAAGCCGTGCAGGTATGCTTATTATGCCGATATCTATTTTTTTTGTTTACACCGGCGGAAAATAAATTTATAATACACACCTTTTTCACGTAATATAGAGCAGGGGGAGTTTTTGAATGGGTGATAATACATTTGTAATAGGGCATAAAAATCCGGATACAGACTCTATATGCGCCGCTATATCTTACGCGCGGCTCAAGCAGAAGCAAGGGGAGAAGCATGTAGTCGCGGCGCGGGCGGGTGATATAAACCCACATACAGAGTTTGTGCTGGATTATTTCGGAGCCACGCCACCGACCCTCATTGCCGATATAGCGCCTAGTATAACTCAGGCGATGACGAAGAACGTACTCTCATGCCACCTGAACACATCTTTGAAGGACCTTATACAAATGATGGAGGAGAGGAATATCCGCCTCGTACCAGTGGTAGATGACAACGGTCAATATCATGGACTGGTGAGCCTCTTTGAGATCGCGCACGAGTTCCGCAGTGAGGCTGATCCGAATACCGCGCGCGTGGGTTACACCTCGATCAACAGCCTGCACAAAACGCTTGGTGGGGAGTTGCTATACGGTCACAACTCCGATGAGTTTTTTGAGGGATTTTTTCTGGTGGGGGCGATGCGTGAGCCGTCGTTTAGGAAGGTACTTTCGGGGTATGATCCAAAAAAGTGCATCGTTATCGCCGGTGATCGCGACAATATCCAGATGGCGGCTATCGAAAACGGTGTGCGCGGGCTGATTGTCACCGGTGGTCACCCAGTCAGCCCAGAGGTTGCCGAAATGTCTACCAAGCACGGAGTGAGCCTGCTCTCTTCACCTTATGACACTGCCGCGACAGTCGGGCTGGTGCGGCTGAGCACACCGGTACACCGGGTGGTGCAGAACCACGACGGGCACCTCATGGTTGACGAATCGCTCGAAGGCGCACAGGCAAAACTGCTTAAAGCGTATAACCGCGGGATGGCGGTATTAGATAGCGATATGAAGCTTTCAGGGATAATCACGCGTTCTGACCTGCTCCAATCCTCAAATACTAGGCTCATCTTGGTGGATCATAATGAGATATCACAGTCAGTCGATGGTGCTAACAAAGCTGAGATAGTCGAAGTGATCGACCATCACCGGCTCGGTAATCCGCAGACTATGCAACCGATACTGTTCATCAATCAGCCGGTGGGGAGTACCTGCACGCTGATCGCCAAGTTTTATTTTGAGCGTCAGGTCGATCTCGACAGAGAGACTGCCGGACTGCTTATCTCCGGGATAATATCAGATACGATACACCTGAAATCTCCGACCGCGACACCGCTCGACAAGGAGATGCTCGATAACCTAAACAAGGTAGTCGGGCTTGATATCGACGATTACGCCGGGAAACTTCTTACTGCCGGGGTCAGCCTCGTCGGACGTGAGCCTAAACAGATAATCCTGAATGATTTTAAATATTACACCGAGGGTAAGGTGTCTTTTGGGGTCGGGCAGACTGAGATGGTAGGATTCTCAGAGTTCAATAAGATAAAACCGCGTATAATCGAGCAGCTTGTCCAGATCAGAGCTGACCGGGGGTACAACTTTATCGCGCTCCTAGCGACTGACATCTCCGCGTCAAACAGCCTGTTGATCTTTGATGGTACGCCCACACTCTGCCGCCAGCTTGGGTACCCGATACTCGAGCCAAACGTCGCCGAGCTGAAAGGCGTGCTCTCGCGGAAGAAACAGCTACTGCCTCACATGCTGAACGTGTTCAGGGATATGTAGTTCGTGGTGCGTATACCTAGACCGGATTCGTCGCAAGCTATAGTAAGCTACCTGTTGTTGGGAGTGTTGCCAAATAGACAAATTTGCGTATTTTCAAAAAAGCTGTCGCTGTAAGTACCTGTAAAAAGGGGGGGGGGACGACTACCCCAGCATCGCGATCTCGGGAGTTTAGGGGGGGATCCCCCTAAGGTGGATTGGGCAACATGCCCTTATTACATGGCATGTGCGATTTGATGAAGGTAAAGTGGGAAAACTCGAGTATGAGATGAGATGAAAATAAAATATTTCTTGACATCACTCTACTAATCAGTAAAAATAATGAAAATGTCAGCCGGCGTAGCTCAGTTGGTAGAGCAACTGATTCGTAATCAGTAGGTCGGCGGTTCGACTCCGCCCGCTGGCTCCATAAGCTTAAAGCTTGACCTCTTATTCGCTCCGCGCCTACATAGCGGAACACATTTAATAAATTCAAATATTGTTTGGTGTTTCTGCCGCTTGTCATCTTACTAGTACCGCGACGACTTAGTCGTCCCTGAAAAAGTCGTTTTCAAGCGGCCATCATTTCGTGGTTCTTGTAAACTTTTTGCGTACTCTCGACCAGTATTTGTAAAATCAGCCGCCTTAAAATCGCGCGCAAGAAAGCTCTTAGCAGCTTTCTC
>JAJRXV010000049.1 GCA_024276115.1 Deltaproteobacteria bacterium | reverse complement strand
TCATTATTATGTTCACCCTGCCACAAATTTGCTTAGGGTTTTCACTGCTCTACATACTGCAGGAGCACCGCTCACTCGATATCACCGGCATTATTATTCTGATTGTAATGATTCTGATAGCAGTATTTATGCTGGTGCCATAGAATCATGTGATGGTAAAGATAACGATTGTAATGGTATGGTTGATGAAGGCGGAGTCTGTAGTACCAGTGCTTCTTCGACGCCTATGTTTGATTTTAGGTAGAAAATTCTGTAATATTAGAGCGACTTACTTATTGCCTTGAAATTACTCTAAACCTTTTGCTAAGAGAAGCCGTTCCGCCATAATCCTGCATTAATTTTGCGCCATCCGCAACGTTTCCTATAAGAATCGTTGCGGATGCGTAATATTGTCTTGCTTTAAGGTTGCTTGGTTCAATCTCATACGCGGTCTTTAAGATTTTATACAGTTTATCAGAATCTTTTTTTTCAAAATACGAATCGGCAATTTCAAAATACAACTGCTGTTTTTTTGGTGAGAGTTTAATGCAATTATTTAATTCACTTATTGCTTCATCAAATAAACGGCTTTTGTTATACAAAGTCCCCAATACAAATCTTGGACGTACATCGCTAGGAGAAATATCTATTTGTTTTTTTCCTTCTGATATTGCAATAGCTAATAGATTGTTTTTTATTTCTTGTTTCACATTTGGGAGTTGAATGACCTGTGTGACGAAACGAACTAATTGTTCCCTCGCTTCTGCCGATCCAAAAGAATTGTATGAAATCGCTTTTTCGTATTGCTCGACAGCGGATTCGTAATCTTCATTTTGCATCCATTCCTTAGTAGCTTTAACGATTATATTTGCTACCATTATTCCAGGAACATTAACAAAGTATATCATAGTGATTGTCATTACTCCTACAATAATTGCAACAAATATCTTTTGACCAGACTTATCCGGTTTACATGGCTCAGACACCACTCGCATAGTTATCCGGCTTTGTATATAGGCTAGGAAAGAGAAAAACAAAATTAAGCTTGTAATACTGTCAAAATGGAAAAGATTATGGAAAAAGTATGCGGAAAACATTGCTGTCAACAGTATGGTTTCACTGGTCAATAGACGACTCTCTTCTCTTTTAAACCAAAGATAATAAAAAACGGAAAGAAATAATCCAAGATATGTTATTAAGCCCAAAATACCACTTGAGATAAGGCGATCCATGATGACATTATGTGCTCTGTCGAACCACGGCTCCTGCCTCCATAGAATTGGCTGATAATACTTTTCAAAGATCAAATTAAAATTGTCCGCCCCCCATCCAAGAAACGGTTTTTCCTTGAAAGCATCCAAACTCATTTTCCATATAACAAGGCGTGATTGAGTGGTTTGTTCATTTAAAGAAATATGTGCAAAACGTGAAAGAACGGGGCTTTCCTGTATGAACGCTGAGTTTTTATGAATCCATAATCCGCTGATTAGAACAACAACCGATATGAGAAAAACGATTGTGTGTTTTCTTGTCTTATTTTGATTTAAAAGCATTAGAAAAATCGCTAATACCATTCCTGTTAACAATGCCAGAATACTTCCTCGAGTTGCCGTATAATAGATTACAATTGTATGTACTAGAATAAGAGGCAGGTAAAACCATCTATACCTAGTTTTGCTACGCAGTAAATAGATCAACGCAAGAAAGAGATGAAAAACCATGTAAATTGCAAGAAAGGGAGCATTGCCAAGGGTGGCATCAATACGAAATTCGTTTTGAAGGATTGCCAGTTTTCCTACAAGCTGAAAAAGGCCATGAATTGCAACAACCAAGCTAATTCCTAACGAAGTCTGAAAAAAACAGTCCCATAATGTTTGTGTTTTCATCACGCAGGATAGGACGACAAAAAATCCGAAAAGATGAAGATAAGTAAGCAGCCCTTCCATTCTTTCAAAATTAGACCAAAAACTGCGAGATGGATTAGCGCCAAAGAAAACAGAAAGAGAAAAAACGATGATAAAGGATACTAATGCTATCAGTAACCATGATTTTTGCAAACGATAAGTTTTGTCAAAAAGAGCTAATATAATCCACAGTCCAAGAATAGTTTCAACTATTATGCGAAACAAAAAATTCTTCCCTGTAATAAACGGATAAATGAGAGATCCCGAAACAACTAACGGCAAAAATGGGATAAGAAATATAGCAACTAAAGTCAAGTAGTATACTATTTTAAGGTTTAATTGTCGTTTCAAGTTCCAATCCCTGTTCATTTTCGCTTGGATCAAAGATCCCTTCATACAAAAAATCCGCTTTTACCGGTTCAGCTCGCGCCCGCCAGCCTCTTCCCGCTCCCGCCGAATCAGATCGTTTTCTGACACCTCAAAACCGAATTTCATGAAAACCTTCTGCAACGGTTGCGCACAGTCAACGTCCTCCCCCATTGTATTCTGGAGGAAATCGAGCGTAAACTCTTTCGGTGGTAGCTCCTTCGTGAACACCTCTAACTTATCGCCGCGCACCATCTTGTTCCGCGCCTGCACTAGTACAGTACCGTCATCGCGGGGTGACTTGACCACCCCGACAAAATCGTAGTTCCGCACATAAGCGCTCGACGCGTAATTCTGCGCGCCCTTATCGAGCCCACCGAAGAAAAATCCGGTAGTGTAACCGCGGTGGCTGATCTTCTTCAGCTCCTCTAGCCAGCTCGGGTCGAACCGGTAGCCCTCGGGGTCGGCGCAGTACTCATCGATCGCCTTCCTATATATCGCGACTGTTGACGCGACGTAGTTTATTCCCTTCATCCGCCCTTCAATCTTCAGCGAGTGGACACCGGACTTCACCAGCTCCGGGATATGCTCGATCATACATAAATCCTTGGAATTAAACACGTAAGTCCCGCGATCATCCTCTTCGATCGGGTAGTACTCGCCCGGTCGCTTCTCCTCGACCAAGTGGTACTGCCAGCGGCACGGATGCGCGCAAAAGCCCCGGTTGGAGTCGCGCTCCGCCATAAAACTACTAAGCAGGCATCGACCGGAGTATGATATGCACATAGCGCCATGGACGAACGCTTCGACCTCGGCGCTGACGCCTTCTTTTATTTCGGTGATCTCTTTTAGTGACAGCTCGCGCGCCACGATCAGACGCTTGACACCCGCGTTTTCCCAGAACCGCGCGCTCTTGACGTTCGTCGTGTTCGCCTGCGTGCTGAGGTGGATCGGTATCTCCGGGACGATCTCGGTCGCGAGCGTTATGCTCGCCGGATCGCTCATGATGATACCCTTGACCAGCGAACCTTTTATCGACTTGTAAAAACGCTCGAGCCCGTCGAGGTCTTCGTTCCGCATAAACGCGTTGGTGACGACATAAAGGTTGACACCGCGCTCCTCGGCGTACTCAGCCGCTTCCCACAGTTCATCAATCGAGAAGTTGTCCGCTTTTGCCCGGAGGCTGTACGCTTTACTCCCGACGTATACCGCGTCTGCGCCGTAATGTATCGCTATCTTTAGTTTTTCAAAGTTGCCCGCGGGGGCTAATAGTTCAGGTTTTTTCATATAGTTTTACTTTTTGTTGCGTTACGCTGTCGCTAACGGCAACCTACATATTTTTGTCATGGTTCCCCGATACAAGCCCTCGGGGATGACCGTGATGACCGCTTTCGCGACTTTCTGTTTACAGGGGTAGGTTGCTGTTGAGGTACGAAACGCAACAATATCTGTATAAATCCATAATTTTATAATTTAGCTCAATTTAGAGAAATCCGCGATATTCAGAAACACCTTCTGAATGCTCTGCAAGAGCGCGAGTCGGTTGTTCTTGACCGCTTCGTCATCTGCCATCACCATGACATTATTGAAGAAGTTGTCCACCGGCTCCTTGAGCTTGCTCATCTCTACTAGCGCGTTTTCGTACTCGCCCGCCTCACCGGCTACCGGTCTGCCGTCTTTCTCACAGATATCGGCGACCTTCGTCTTCACGCTGGTAAACTCCGCGTAAAGCGTCTTTTCAGAAGCGTCATCAAAGAGCGACGTATCAACGGTCAGACTCCCACGGACACCCTTGACGATGTTCCCGACCCGCTTGAACGATATCGCCAAGTCAGCGAAATCATCACGCTTTTTGAAACGGCTGAGCGAGTGCATCTTCATCTTTTCCCGACGGATATTGTCGAGACCGAGAGCTATTACCGCGTCAAAAACATCATACGAAATCTCTTCGGTGTCTGCTATGTTCTTATCTTTTACGAGCAGGTTCTTGTATCTTATGGTGAAAAACTCGAGGACATCGCTTACTGTCTCCGCTTCTGGTCTGGTCGCTTTATCTTTAATGTTTCTGTATGCTTCGGTGATTAGCGCTTTCAGTGACAGCGGGCTTTTTTCCCACTCGCTAAACTGCCACGCATCGAGCATGAGTATTATCCCAAGCGTCTGCCGCCGCAGTGCGAACGGATCAGCCGAACCGGTCGGCTTGAGTCCGATCGAGAAACACGCGACGATTGTATCGATCTTATCGGCGATGCTGACCGCTATGCCGGTGTTAGTTTTTGGTAGTGTGCTGTCCGCGCCAGCCGGGAGGTAATGCTCGAATATCGCCTCGGCGACGCTCTCAGGCTCGCCCGAAAGCCGCGCGTAATCCCGCCCCATGTTCCCCTGAAGCTTCGCGAATTCCCCTACCATGCTGGTGACGAGGTCAGCCTTGCAAAGCTCTGCCGCTCTAACAGCGTTTTTGATCGCCTCGTTCGGGTTTTCGTCACGCCAGCCGAGGTTGACGGTCTCGGCGATAAACTTCGCGTTCGCCATTATCCGCTCGACTTTTTCGCGCATTGTACCGAGTTTGTTCTGGAATATCACGCCACTAAGCTGCTTGTTGTACTCCTCTAGCGTTTTCTTTTTGTCCTCGTTGTAGAAGAACTCCGCATCAGAGAGCCGCGCGCGCAGCACCCGCTCGTTCCCCTTGATGACCACATCCACATCGTTAGGTTTTGTGTTCAGCACGCTGATGAAGGCGTTCGCCAGCGCTCCGTTTTTCTTCGTTCTCATACCAAAGTACTTCTGATGCTCCCGCATCGAGTTGAGCAGGACTTTTTCGGGTAGCGCGAGAAACTTTTCGTCGAAAGTCCCCTGAACAGTCACCGGGTACTCGACTAAGTTCGCCACATGATCCAGTAGCTCGGCGTCCTCAATCATCCTGAACCCCGACACCTTCTCTATCTTAGTTATTTCAGCCACTATTTTCTTCTTGCGCTCTTCACCGTCGATCGTTACATATCGTTTTCTCATCTCGGTTTTATAGTGCTTATAATCCTTGACCGCGAAGTTGGAGGGGCTCAAGAATCTGTGCCCGCAAGTGAGGTTGCTACTCTTGACTTTGCCTACCTTAAAATCTATCACTTTACCGTCATAGAGCGCCAGAAGCCAGTGCATCGGGCGCACGAACCGGATTGTTCCGTCAGACCAGCGCATCGATTTCCTAAAAGGTATATCAAGAATTATCTTCGGTAGTATTTCAGCGAGCACCTCTTGAGTGTCCCGCCCGATCTCGGTCTTTTTCACCCCGATGTACTCACCTTTGTCGGTGTCGAGGATACAGACCTCAGATATATCGACCCCGTGCCCCTTCGCGAAACCGAGAGCCGCTCTTGTCGGGTTGCCCTCTTTGTCAAACGCGACGCTTTTGCCGGGCCCGCGCTTTTCGATCACGATATCCGCCTGTGTCGGGGCGAGCTTGACTGTTAGCATAAGACGGCGCGGAGTTCCCAACGCCTCAATGTTGCTGAAATCTATGCGTGATCTTTCGAGCTGTTCAGTCGCGAGACGCTTGAGATCAGCCACCGCGTGGTCAAGCGCCGCCGCGGGGATCTCCTCAGTACCGATTTCTAACAATAGTTCTTTTTTATTCATTTGTTCTCTCTTTTTTTAATGTGTAAACGTCATCCCCGAACGCTTCTATCGGGGACCCATGATCAAAATATCCTGTTAAACTTTTTTTAACTACTTTTATTCGCTTCGCTCAACGCTCCAATCCTGGATTCCCGATTAACTACCTCGGGAATGACGTTGTGAGAAAGCTCAACGGCAACCTACGCGCTCTTTTCATTCTCCATATATAACGTCGCGCACATCTTCGCGAGGTTTCTCACC
>JAJRXV010000048.1 GCA_024276115.1 Deltaproteobacteria bacterium | reverse complement strand
TTTCATCGAGCAGCTCGCTGAAGCACCCTATGTCCGGCGCGATCACAGGGCGACCAAATGACATAGCGAGGATCAGCGCGCCAGAAGTCACAATATCCTTATACGGCAGAATCACAAAATCGGCGGCGTTGAAAAAGTGCTGCACTTCATCACCATCGATAAAACGAAAGTACGTCCGTACCGCCGGCACCTCTTTGACCATCCGCAATATCTCCTCTTTCAGCTCCGCATCTTGTGGTTTTCCGGCGATCAAGAGGAGTTTGTCATCACCGAGCCGGTCAAACGCGTCTACCAGCTCTGGGATACCCTTATACTTCCGCACCGTCCCGAATAAGAGGTACACCTTTTTCTCTTCCGGCAGGTTGAGACGCGCGCGCGCGGACTCACGCGTCGAGTCATTCTTATAAAACGACAGGTAGTTCGGGTGCGGGATGTTATAGACGCCATCTTCTCGACCGAGGATATCTTTCACCTTCTTCGCGGCGTATTCGCAATGCGTGACAATCGCGTCCGCGTGCCGCGCCATGAGTATCTTACCGGTGAGGTCAAGCTTCTGGTGTTTTTTGTCATGCCCGAGGATATTGTGCGCGGTCCAGACTATCTTACAACCGAGCATCTTCGCGAATATAATCAATGAGAAGAAATACTTGAGTTTCAACAGAGAAAACAGGTACGAGTCAAAGATGTAGTGTGTCTCAGGCCAGTGAACATGCAGAATGTCTATGCCGCGCCCATTTTTTATGAGCCACCTGAAGCTGAGTTTATCGCACTTCACGGTCTCAACACCGCTCTCCATTATGGAAGAGAAAAGTATCTTTATATATGGATTTGTACCGAGTTCAGATGGCAGCGAGGTAATAGTCAGTTTTTTCATGTTAAGTCATATTCTCTATTATTTTAATATATTTATCCGCCTGCGCAGACCATTTATATCCCTGAGTTTTTTCCCGGTTGTAGCGACCCATCGCTTCTAGTACAATCGGGTCTGCCGTGGAGACAGCGTTTATTACCGAGAGATACTCATCCGCACTGTTACTCACGAGAAACCCTCCGACTCTGTTATCGACGAGCTCGCTTATCTGCCCAAGCGGCTGTGAGACCACTGGCTTACCGCACGCCATATATTCAAGGATCTTCAGGGGCGAAAAAACGAAGCTCTTCCCCTCAAAATCGTCGATGCTGTACGGTGCGACGCAGATATCAGCCGCGTTGATGTAATTCGGTAAAACATCGTACGACACCGGACCGTGGTATATCACGTTCTGTAGCTCACTCTCTTTGATCGCGGTCACGAGGTCGCCACGCTTGACACCATCACCGATGATGATGAACACCGCGTCCTTTTCCGCCGCGAGAGCGAAAGCCTCAAGGAGGCGCGACAGGTCGTGGAAAGCGTCGATACTACCGACGTACAGAAACACCCGCTTAGAGGTCGTGAAATTCACAGCTTCTTTCGCCGAAGTAGTATCAGCCGGCGAAAAGTGTTCGGTATCGACCCCATTCGGTATCACGAATATTTTGTCACGATCGAGGCCGAAGTTATGCCAGAGGAAATCCTTCAGTAGAGTAGTCTGAACGACGATCGCGTCAGCTTTTTTGTAGACGTGCTTTGTGTACCCGCGCTGGATCTTGTGTAGCAGGAGCCTTATCAGGTTCCCGGGCGTGTTTAGCTTCCGGTCGAACTTCATCGGTCCGTTTTCCTCAAGTATAAAGAGAGGTCTTCTCGCCTTGGAGCATTTTTTAAGAAGAAGCCCGGTGAGACCACCAAGCCGCCACATCCTCTCTATGAACACATCGTACCGCCCCCTCTTCTTCTTATAGAATCGGTAGCAGTTCAGTATATATATCAGGTATTTCAGCGGGTTCAAGCCGCGGATCGATACGTCGTCAGACCTCTCCAGCGGATCGATGATAACTTCGGTTTCCTGCATACCCTCAAGACTCAACAGCTTGAAGTTGACGTTCGGCACGCTCATGCTGAAGCTGTTAAAGAGGAGGTCTACTTCAACATTGTTCTTGTTGTTCAGTGCTCTAGCTATGTTAACGATGTGAGCCGATGGCCCTGACGCCTTGTTATATGCAATCCCGGAGGAAAAATAGCAAATTTTCATAAATGCCCTATCGCTTTATATTTCAAGATGATATAATGAATATACATTAAAAGGTAGCTAATAAAAAGCAAAAAAAGTGTAAAAATTAAAAATAATATAAACCAGCCCCGTAGGTCAGATTAAGCGGAGCGAATCTGACAAAAACGTCGGATTCGTCGTGCCTCCTTAATCCAACCTCTTTTTTCTCGGGGAAGGGGTTATTTCTCCTTCGCTGGCTCCGGTAGTCCTATTTTTGATAGTGTAAAATAAGTTCTGCAAATTTAAAAAAGTGGTTGCTAAAATTTAGTAGCCACGGCAAACTCCTCAGTAGTTAAAATCAAACAAATGATTGGAGGAGAAAGTCATGGCTACTAAAAGAATGATAATGTTTTAGGAAATGTTTTGCAAGGGATTTTTTCGGATAATCCCGAGGGGTTTAGGAGTTTGGTGGCGGGTTTCGTCAATCACCGCATTGGGCAACATGCCCTTAGATGCCCGAATGGATGCGCCACCTTCTCCTTGCGCATTTTAGCTTTGGCGAGTTCCTTATCCATTTTCACGTTTTCACTTCAACAGAAAGGTATGTTACTAATATGATTACTCTATTGCAAAATCTAATATGTTTAGAGGGGGATCTCCAGAAATCATCTCTGTACAATGGTCGGCGAATGGGATATACTTCTATCTGTTTCGGTGAATGGTTATCTCACCGGAACATTAGTAATATTTGACAACATATATGTGGGGCTGTAGCTCAGCTGGGAGAGTACTTGACTGGCAGTCAAGGGGTCGGCGGTTCGAGCCCGCTCAGCTCCACCATAAACGTGACGTTTAATCCGATAAGGCTTCCTCCTTCTACAGATATCGATTTATTAAAATATTCCTCTTTATACTTCTATGCAATGCACAGTTGTGCCTGTTTATAAAGGTCGCCAACTGCAAGCTCTATCAGGTCAAGCTTTAAGCTTGTGCTTACTTCGTGATTCTTTTGAGATTGCAAATAGTTGTAAGTTGGGGTAAGTTGTAAAATACTTTAGCGCTAACATAGAAAGGCAAATATAATGAGTAGGAATTTTGTTCAACCGCCTGAAATGATGATGTTTTTTTTCAAAAAGCGTCACACTTATAATCTGTAGAATTGTGTAGATGCTTTTCGTTAAAAACGCCCTCTTTTTTATAATCGCCACAAGCAGGTACACCGAAACCGCGATCCGGCTCTGTGTTTTTACCGCATTTCAATATCCCGCCGACTCTCTCTGAAAGTAAGCTGGGCAAAAGCCATGCAAAGCAATTGATCATAGCAGGAAAATGAGCGGGTGCGCTGGTTTCCGTCATATCGGGTGACGCACTGTCGCAATTCATGTTTTGGCAAGTGGTCCATAATTTGTGAAAAAATTGTTCTCCCTGAGTTCACCGGCATCTCTTTTTGAGCTGGAATTTCTTTCCAACTCGACAAGATGCCTGACAATTAATGTAAAATTAAATCGATTACGGCAAAAAAAGTTGCTATCTGTCTATATATTCCCGCATGTTACATGACTTCACGACAAGCTTAACCGGACAGTAGTGATCACTTACATATAATTTATATTCATATTGTTTCATTTAACCTATTCCACCTAGGAGCCCGTCCGAGAACAAAAAACGCGAAAACTTGACCTTCGCATCTCCACCAGAATCAACGAACTCAGATTGTCGAAAGGGTTGACTACCCTGCAAACGGTTAAAAACAGTCCTATGTTGAATTCTCGGGACGGGCTCCTGGCTGGTACACTTTTCGTCCGCCGATTACACTTACAGCGCCGTTTTTTTCGAAAAAATGGAAAATTCGCTATTTGGCAACAGTCCCAACATGCCCCTTGACAGTCCGAAATAATAATGTAAGCTTAATAAATAAGTATTAAAAGGTATACAATAATACGTTTACAGAGCTAAATTATACACTTCCGTCGTCCCGAACTTGTTTCTGGAGCATGAAATAAATTCAGGACGGTGGCGTAGAAAACCGTGCGTAGGTCCT
>JAJRXV010000047.1 GCA_024276115.1 Deltaproteobacteria bacterium | reverse complement strand
TCACTTCCTTTCATCATTTTGAAAACCGTCATATCATAAAGGTATAATCTCTTATATTACAAGCAGTTATCCGACGTTCTAAAACAGAGTATCAGTTGTGTTAAGTCTTGACACCCTCCAGCAAGGGACGCGCGTTCGATAACATCTTTGTAGAGCGGCTTTGGCGGACGGTGAAATACGAAGAGGTCTATCCAAAGAGCTATGAGACGGTCAGCGAGGCGCGGAACAGCTTGAGACGCTACTTTTACTTTTACAACAACGAACGGATTCACCAGGCTCTTGACTACAAGACGCCGCATGAGATTTACTTTAAAGGAAGGGAAGAAAACAACAGACAGACTGATATTACTATCCACCATTTACAAGCTGATTTTTTGTCTTGACAATGGGGAGTACTTTACATCCCATTAAACTTAAAGCAAAGTTTATTCGCTCCGCTATATGTTTTAGTCCTGGATTCCCGATTAAAACCTCGGGAATGACGTGGCAACAGTCCCCACATATTTAATCGCCGGGTTAATATTACCTTATAATAGTACATTGTTTAAGTAAAGTAAACCGTCCTTTGATTTTTTACCCCCTCTGGCTCTTCTTCTTGAGTATCCTGACAGCCAAAAGCAGTATCAACAATGTGGCTAACATTATCACCAGATTCGAAATTATCATCAGCGTTACCGGGTTGTATTTTTTGAATGCCGTTTTCATCAACACCTTATCCCCTTCAAAAAGCAGGTAGAGCGGAAACACGGGATTGATATGTTGCAGGATAAGCCAAAAGTCATCATAGCTGGCGCGCAATCTTCTCGAAAACATCAGCTCCATGATGACCGGCGGCAGGATGATCGGTCCGATTATGAGCGCCATTCCGCTAAAATACGATACGATATTCGCGAGCACGGTCTTTTTGAACAGTGTTGACCAGAAGAGCGACAGAGCCGCGAAAATCGAGGTGCATATTATGATAATCAAGTATGACATCAATATCTCGTGCAGTTCTATACCGCCGAGCGAAAAGAGCACAGAAATTATCGGTAGTAATATCAGCACAATGAGTATGTTATAGAATACCGCGGTGTAAAACTTCCCAAAGATGATCATCTTCGCGTCAAGCTGTGAGCTGAAGAGGAGTTGCAGTGTGCTTTGCTCCTGCTCTGACGTGATCGACGCAGAGGTGAATGAGACGGTGATGATCCCGACGATCGCGAACTGCCAGTATGATAGGAACTCAAACGTGTCCCTCGCGAAGCGCGCCATCCTGTCTAGCTTTACCATACCAGCGGAGTTCGTGAAACTGCTTCCCTTAAAAGAAAAGAAAGCAATGAGGAACGTCAAGAGAGCGTAAGCCGTAATGATCCAGAAGAACCTTTTGTGGCGAAATTTGATCAGGATTTCCTTAGAGATGATCGGATTGTTTATTAGAGTCTTACCAATAGCCATAGTTTATGACACTTCACCTTTCGTAATTGACATAAAGACATCTTCTAGGTCAAACGTCTCCTCAGTGAATGAGACGATCTTCGCGTTGCTGTGTACCATCTTGACAAGAAGCTCATGCAACGCTGTGTCGTCACCGTCAAAATGAAACTGCAAAAGCTCAGCGTTATCCTTGACATCAAATACCTGCTCGTGAGCCTCTAATATCCGGCAGATACCGTCGTGACACTCTATCATACGCACATGTACTTTTTTCTTCGGGGCGAGCCGTTTTTTTATTTCATCTATCGAGCCTGAAACTAGCAACCGTCCTTTTTCGATGACGCCGATCTTGTTGCAAAAAGATGATAGCTCGGTGAGGATGTGTGACGAGATGAATATTGTCTTCCCCATCTGACTAAGCGCCTTTACCAGCTCACGGAATTCGATTCTCAGCTTTGGGTCAAGCCCGGACGCCGGTTCATCGAGCAGAAGTATCTTCGGGTCGTGCAGGAGGGCGCGGCTCAGGCAGACCCTCTGGCGCATACCGCGTGAGAGCTCCTCGATCTTGCTACCGCGTTTGACCACGAGATCGGTCAGCTCCAGAACATCGTTGACGATCCCTTTTATCTTTTTCTTCGGTATAAAGTTCGCCTTACAGAAAAAGGAAAGATACTCCTCGACGCTCATATCCTCATACATACCGTATACATCGGGCATGAATCCGACGAGTTTCATAACCTCCGCCCGCTCTTTTACCACGTCGTAGCCACCGATAGTCACCTTGCCCGAAGATGGCTGCATAAGACCGGCGAGCATACGGAGCGCGGTACTCTTACCTGCGCCGTTAGGACCGATAAAGCCATAAATATCACCCGCCGATATTGAAAGGTTGAGCTTGTCAACCGCTTTT